>JBFMBH010000002.1:46617-116902 GCA_040755095.1 Thermodesulfobacteriota bacterium | reverse complement strand
CCCCCCCCCGGGGGCCGCCCCGGGGCGCCCCTTTTCTTGCTGGGGTCAAGGGGCAAGACGATTCGGGGTCATTGGCCGCAGCGGAGATGGACCATCTCCGGCCGGCAGCTTCCTTCCAGGACCAGATCCACCAGGAACGGACCCGGATGGGCCAGCATCGCCTGGATGGCCGGCCCGATCTGGTGCGGCTGCTCCACCCGGACGGCCGCTACCCCCATGGAGCGGGCCAGCTCGTCGAAGCGGATCGGCGGCTGGGACAGATCGAAGCTCAAGGGGAAGTCGTGGGCCGGGATGGCCTGCTCCCGCCAGTACTGCTGAATGTTGAGCTGCAGCAGCCGGTAGGAGGCGTTGTTGCAGATCACGAATTTGGCGGCCACGTTGTGGCGGGCAGCGCTCCACAGGGCCTGGATGGTGTACATGGCGCCGCCGTCGCCGGAAAAGCCGATCACCGTCCGCTCCGGACAAGCGAGCTTGACGCCGATGGCACCGGGAATCCCCACCCCCAGGGAGCCACCCCGGGTCTGGAAGAACTCTCCGGTGCGCCGGGGCGGCAGGTACCGGGTCAGGGCCGGCGAGCTGGTCAGGGCCTCGTCGAAGACGATGGCATCCGCCGGCAGCGCGGCTGCCAGCTCGGTCATGAAACGGGCCGCCTGCAAGGGCACCGCCTCCCGGACTGCCGCGTCCCGGGCCAGCTCGGCGTCCAAGGCTGCCTGCTTGGCCGCAGCAAGGGCTGTGCGTCTGGCCTCGGCGCCTTGCATCTGCTCCGGAGTCTGCAGCTCCGCCACCGCCTCGGCCAGGGCGGCCAGGGTCAGCTTCGGATCGGCGACCACCCCAAGATCCACGGGATGGTTCTTGGCGATCTCGTAAGCATTGAGGTCGATATGCACCACCTTGGCGTCCGGGGCAAAGATGTCCCCCAATTCCGGGAAGACCTCCGGCAGCACATAGGTGCCGACAATGAGATTGACATCTCCCTTCTGCATGATCGGCCGGCTCATGACGCCGAACATGTGGCCGGTCTGCCCCCGGTACAGGGGATGGTCGTAGGCCATGTTGAGCTCGCCGGCATCCACCCCCCAGACCTCGGCGCCCAGAAGCTCCGCCAGCCGGGTCAGCTCCTCCTGGGCACCGGAATAGGCCACGCCGTCCCCCATGAAGATGGTTGGCCGCAGGGCTCCCAACAGCCAGCCGGCAATGGTCTTGACCTGCGCCGGGTCGGGGCGGGTCCTGGTGGAGGGGATGCTGGTGGGCCGGACCGTCTCCGCGGCCGGGGCATCGAGGATGTCCATGGGCAGACAGACGTAGACCGGGCCCATGGGCGGCGTGGCGGCGATTTTCACCGCCCGCCTCAAGGTGCGCAACAGGGAGGAGGGATCCAGGACCACCGTGGACCACTTGGTCACCGGCTCGCAGAAGGCGACCAGGTCACCGGCCATCTGGGCATCCATGGCCAGGTACTTGACCCCGGCGTCGCCGCCGATGACCACCAGCGGCGCATGGCCGCGCTTGGCCTGGTAGAGGGCGCCGATGGCGTTGCCCACCCCCGGTGTGCTGTGGAGCTGCACCAGGGCCGGTCGTTGGGTCGCCCGGGCATGGCCGTCTGCCATGAGCACCGCCACCGACTCCTGCAGGGTCAGGATGTACTTCAGGTCCGGGTAATCCCAAAGGGCATCCAGGAAGCCCTGCTCCACGGTGCCGGGATTGCCGAACATGAAGCGCATGCCGTCCGCAAGGAGCTGCTCGATCATCACCTGCCGGCCGGTCTTCTCGGTCATGGATCCTCCCTGTCTCTTTCGCACCCCGTGGTGACCGCCGCCGTGCCGGCGGCGGTCACCAGCCGTACCGGCGCAGGCCCTGTTCCAGCACCTGCACCAGGAGCTCGCCGGTCCTGTACGAGTCGGCGGTGGAGCGGCCGGTGATGAACGGGTAGTCGACAATGGCCGAGATCTTGCGGCCAACGTTGCCGTGGAACTGACCCTTGGGCCCCACCGCATCCCGGAGGATGAATTCAAGGGGGTAGGGCGGCGGCCCCATGTTGAAATCGACGCCGAGGAAGCCGTTGCCATCCTTGTAGTCGTATTCCAGGGGATGGCCGGTGACGTGCTTGCCCCAGATGATGCTCTTGCGGAGATGGTAGTCCCGGGCAAAGGCCAGGCAGGTCACGGCATAGCACTCGGCGGCGATGGGCTTGTCGGCGCGGTGGAAGCCGAGGATGAGATCGTGCAGCCGCTGGTTGTTGACCATGTCCACCTGGGGGCCGCTGCCTCCCACCATGAGGAGTGCAGCGTAGTCGGCAAGGATGCCGGCCAGGGCCATGTCCAGGGCATCGTTGTACGCCTCGAAATCCCGGATGAAGGTGGCGGAGCTGGGGTAGGGCCGCTCGGGCAGGATCTGGGACAGATTGAGGGGCTGGTCCAGGCGGGTGGAGCTGTCCACCGCCGAGACCTTGGCCGCCATCTCCGCCGAGGTCACCGGCTTGCCCAGGGGCGGATCCACGTACGCCGGATCCATGCTGGGCGGCAGGGCATGGGCCCGCCGGCCCTTGGGGGTGGCGAACACCACCTGGTAGCCTGCCTTGTCCAGGGTCTCCAGGGGTCCGATCAGCTCCTCACCCCAGTAGCCGAATTCAGACAGCACGCAGAGGACCTTCTTGCTCATGCATCACCTCCAAGAGGGGAGAAGGAATAAGCGGCAACGACCAGCACGCCAAGTCAGACGATTCCTCTCGACCTCAGGAGCTTCACGGTCTCGTCCAGCTCGTAGGTCAGGAGGAACAGGGTCTTGTCGTTGGGGAGGTAGGCCTGCATCTTGCCCACCAGGGCCTGTTTTTCGGGGTCCGTGAGGCGGTCCCGGTTTCCCAGCATGGACTTGAGGGCGCAGAGGAAGGCCTCGATGTAGCCCTTGTGCCAGAAGGCGATCTCGGTGCCCGCCGGCTCGCCGTGGCTGGTGTAGAGAATGGCCCGGTGGTCGAAGTCCCGGGTCAGCCGTTCCAGATTGCTGATCCAGGCGAGGGCATGGCCGTCCCGGAAGAAGCAGTGCATGTGGTTGTGGACGATGTCACCCAGAAAGACGTGCTTGACCCCATCGCTATCGAGGATCCAGATGGAATCCGCGTCCGACTCGCCGGGACCATAGTCCTGGAGGCTGAAGGTGACGCCATCGAAGGTCGCCTGGTAGCCGTCGCTGACGATGGTGTTGGGAAAGATCCGCTGCCGGGGGTAGTCGTCGCCGAAGATGAGGATGGCGGTCTTTTCTTTTTCTTTGTCCTCGGCTCGGGCGAAATCCAGGGTGCCTTGGGTAGCGATGATCGGCACGTCCAGGCCGCGGGTCAGCTCGACCAGGCCGGTGTAGTGGTCGGGATGACCGTGGGTGACGAGAACGGCCAGGAGCGGTTTTCTGATCTCCTCATCGATCTTGCGGCGCAGGGCGGCGCTGGACGAGATCGCCAGGGTGGCGTCGATGGCCACCACGCCGTGCTCGGTCTCCACCAGGAAGGCGTTGACAAAGAAGCTGGCGACCGTTGCCTCGAAGCGATGGATAACAGGCACAAAGGCTCCCACGATCAATTCCTCCTCTTGGTGAAAGGTCAAGCCGGGGTCGGGACGCCCGGGAAGGGACCGCGCCGGCCGCCGCCTGGCCCTAGCCCATGGCCTGATAGATCGCCTTGTCCTTGGCGGGCGGCAGGGTGAGCGCGATATGACGCAGCACCTTGCCGTCCTTGACATAGAGGGCGTCCCGGGCCACAAACACGCCCAGGTGCTCGCTGTTGACCGAGGCGGTGAAGATGATGGTGTCATCGGACTCGGCATAGGCGTCCATGGTCATGCCGAGAATCTTGCCGGACTTCTTGGGCTGATCGACGGAGAGGTATTGCTTGATGGCGGCCTTGCCCTTGAGGGTGAACTCGAAGGTGACCAGCTCAGCATCGTCGTGGTAGTGGTGCTCCATAAGGCCATCGAAGTCCCGGCTCTGAAGATAGCCCACATGCTCATTCAGGAAATCCTGTCCCCAGCTCATGATCCCTCCAACTGAATCGATGCAGATGAAAGAAGAAGTGCTCAGTCGGTCCAAAGCGTGCCCAGCTTGGTGTAGTCGTACTGGGGCAGAATGGTCAGGGCGATGTGGCGATGGATCTTGCCGTCTTTGAGGTACAGGGCGTTGTCGGCGTGGACCGTGCCGCGCTTCGAGTCGGTGATGGTGGCCTTGAAGATGATCACGTCTTCTGTTTCCGCGAAGTACTGGGTGGAAAGCTCGGTAATCTGGCCCATGGAGGAAAGAGTGTTGACGAAATATTGCCGCAGCTCAGCATGACCCCGGCGGATGCCGTCAAATGTCACCATCACTGCATCAGGATGATAATGTTCCTGCAGCAGACCTTCGATATCATTGGTGCCAAGATAGCCGAGCTGCTCCTTGTAAAAATCCTTTCCCTTGCCGATGCTGAACTGTCCCATCGCCTCCTCCTTGTCCGTTTCGATGCGAATAGATGTGACCAGGCGGAATGCCAATCACGACTGGGATACGTTCCAACAGATCCCAGCATGGAGCACATCCGCACCACTGAAGAACCTTGTTTTTCCTGTCTGGTGATTATGGGCGAGCGGCTATCTCAGGCAACGTAAGCCATGATAGGCCAAAACGCCGCGCCAGATCAACCCTCTTTTTCCGAATGAATTGCTGCAACCCGCGTCTGTCTGGCGAATTGCGGGCGAGGGGCGGGTTACCGCGTAGCCGAACCGGGGGCAGGACGAGCGCAGCGGCTCGAAAGCAAGGTCGTTGCGGTGGTCGGGTCTCAGGGAGCCAGGGAGCCGGGCTCCTCTGGTCAGGGCAGGCCATCCTCGTCCCGGATATGGGCGATCTGCTCAGCCAGGTCCCGGATCTCCTGGCGCCAGTACTCGGCGCTGCCCCAGTCGCCACCCAGGGGCGAGAAGGCGACGTCGGCGGCCTGGTAGGCGCACCAGGCGGAATAGTGGATGAAGCGCATGGCCCGCAACGGCTCGATGAGGCTGAGGGTTCGGCGGGGAAAGGGCCGGAAGGTCTCGTAGCCCTCCAGGAAGGCCGCGATCTCGGCCCGGGAGTCGCGGGCATAGCCCGGCAGGAGCATCCACAGGTCCTGGACCGGCGGCCCGGTCACCATGTCATCGAGATCGATGAGATAGAAGGACTCTCCGGGCCGCAGGATGATGTTGGAGAAGTGGCAGTCGCCATGGATACGGATGGCCTCGTGTCCGGCGAAGAGCGGGGTGATGGTCTCCAGCAGCTCGGCGCTGATCCGGCGATAGTCCTCGACCAGCTCGGCGGGGATGAACCGGCCTTCGATGAGGTAGCTGACATGCCGGCGGGTGGATTCCTGGGGGGCGAGCAGCGGCCGGGCCTGGGCCTGGCGCATCGCCCCCACCCGGTGCACCCGGCCCAGGAGGCGGCCGATCTCCTCCCATTGATCCAGGGTGAGCTCGTCGAGAATCCGGCCGCTTTTCTTGGGAAAGACAGCGAAGAAGATGCCGCGATGCTCCCCCAGGGTCTGGCCGCCGGCCAGAGGCAGGGGCGGGATCACCGGGATCTCCCGCTCGGTCAGCTCGGCCAGGAAATCGTGCTCGTCGGCGATGGTCTGGCGAGACCAGCGGCCCGGCCGGTAGAATTTGCCGATGATGCCGCCGCCCTCCTCCAGCTCCAGCTCGTAGACCCGGTTGATGTAGCTGTTGAGGGGCCGGCAGAGGTTGGTGCAGTGGTGGCCCACGGCCTTTTCCACCACCGAGATGATGACGTCCGGGGTCAGGGCATGAAAATCGGCAGCAGGGGTATGGGGGGACACGGGCTCTCCAGGGATGCGGGTTGGCAGGAAGGGGCCGGGGTCTTGACGGGCCGGCCGCAGCCGGCGCCTCAGTCTGCCACGTTTCCGCAGGCGCCGCCCCAAGAAACCGAGCCCCGGGGACGGCTATGAGTGGTCCGGGAGGTGAGGAGCCGGCTGCCGGCCGGCTTTGGCGCTGGAGCTTGACCGGGCAACCTGCTAGGGTAGTCAAGAACGTCGGCGGCCCCGGAAGGAAGCTGCCGCAAGCCAAGAGGCCCACGCCATGACCTTCAGGAACCGCATCCACGAGGCCGAACAGCTCAAGCAGGAGATCGACGCCAGGCGGCCCCTCCCGGCCCCGGCCATGAAACAGCTCCGGGACTACTACCGGGTGGGGCTCACGTATGCCAGCAATGCCCTGGAAGGGAGCGGACTCACCGAATCGGAGACCAGGATCGTTCTGGAGGACGGCATCACCATCGGCGGCAAGCAGCTCAAGGAGCATCTGGAGGCGATCGGACACGCCGAGGCCTATGATCTTCTGTACAGGCTGGCACGGCAGCCGGCGATAACCGAAAAGAACGTCCGCGACCTGCATCGGCTTTTCTATTTCCGCATCGACCCCAGGAACGCGGGCCGTTATCGGAAGATCGGCGTGGTCATCACCGGCTCGACGATGCAGCTGCCGCGGCCAGGGGAGCTCAAGCCGCGGATGCAGGAGATGCTCGTCTCCTTGCAGGCCCGGCGAGCCTCGCTCCATCCGATCGAGCTTGCGGCCTTGCTCCACATCGGCCTGGCCAATATCCACCCTTTCCTTGACGGCAACGGCCGAACCGCCCGCCTGCTCATGAATCTGGCCCTCCTGCAGGCCGGATACCCCATCACCATCATCCCGCCGGTCGTGCGGCACGAGTACATCGACGCACTCAAGGCCAGCAACCGGGGAGAGAATCAGCCCTTCATCAACCTGGTTTCGAGCATGGTGCGGGAGAGCCTGTTGGATTACCGGCGGCTCCTGAGCAATCTTGCCGGAGAGTGAAGACGCTGCGCCCGGCCGCCAGGGCCGGTACCGGTTGTTGCCGTCTCGCATCCGTTCTGCCAGGTCCCTTCTGCGGTTCCACATCCCTTGACCGGCATTCGCTCTTCAGTTGGCGGGCCGCACCCGGTTGCTGCCTCGACGGATCCCGTGTATAACAGTGATATCTTTCCCGAGAAGCCATCACTGACTACCGGTGGATGATGGGTCACCTGGCCACTATTTTGGTGCCGCCCTTTCCGAGCACCGCCTGCCGCCAGACCTCTCTCCTGGCAAGGCCAACCGCCGCCCGGTGCCGGGCCTCGACCATTCTTCTCTTCTCCCTTGACGCTGCCCCGGCGGGGGGCACGGACGCTAGGCCATGGGCTCTTTGCTCGTCCCGGCGCTGATCGTCACGACCGCCGTGTCGCTCCTGGTCGCGGCGCTCTACCTGCGCTTGTACCTCACCAGCCGGGACCGGCTGCTCCTCATGTGGGGCGCCGCCTGGGGGATCTATTCGCTCCGGTTCGTCGTCCAGATCGCCCTGGTGCTGCGTCTGGCGCCGCCCTGGCTGGCGGTGGCTCAGGAGACAGCCACCGTCGGGGGGGCGCTGTTGTGCGTGCACGGGGCGAATGCGCTGCGGGGCAGGCCCGCCGCTCCCTGGTGGCGATGGGGGGCGTTGGCGTGTCTCTTCTGGGCAGGCGCGGCACAGGCGCTGCATGTTCCGTTCTTCTGGGCCGATCTGCCAGTATCCCTGTTCACCGGCCTGCTCTTTGCCACGGCCGGGGTAGCCATTTTCCGCCACGACCGCACCAGCGGCTCCGGCAGGATGGTGGCTGGCTCGGCCCTGATCCTCTGGGGCATCCACCGGGCGGATTATCCGTTTCTCCGTCCTCTGTCCTGGTTTGCCCCCTGGGGGTTCCTGCTCGCCACCCTCCTTTTTCTGGCGTCGGCCGTCGGCATCATCCTCCTCTACTACGACCGCATCCGGGATGAGCTGGAGCGTGAGGTCCGGGAGCGGCGTCTGGCCCAGATGTCCCTGGCCGAGAGTGAGCGCAACCTCGAGGAGCTGGTGGAGAGCCGCACGGCCGAGCTGGCTCAGGCCCTGGACGCGGCGCAAGCCGCCAACCGGGCCAAGAGCCTCTTTCTCGCCAACATGAGTCATGAGCTGCGCACCCCCCTGAACGTCATTCTGGGCTTTGTGCAGCTGCTGGCGAAGAGCGCCGACATGCCGGCCCGGCACCGGGAGGATCTCGCCCTGGTGGGTCGGAACGGCGAGCATCTCCTGGCGCTCATCAACGACATCCTGGAGATCGCCCGGATCGAGGCCGGCCGGATCGTGCTGGAGCACGCCCCGGTTGCCCTGTCCCGGCTCCGGCACGAGATCGAGACGATGTTCGCCTCGCAGGCCGCAGCCCAGGGCCTTGCCTTCTCCATCCATCAGGACCCCGGCGCTCCGGCCTCCTTTTTCGGCGATGAGGGCAAGCTCCGCCAGGTCCTGGTCAATCTCATCGGCAACGCGCTCAAGTTCACCCCCAGGGGCCAGGTGACCCTGCGCATCGGCGTGGCCTCTCCGGTACCGGAATCCGGGAAGGACCAGGCCGTGGTCCTGCGCTTCGATGTCACGGACACCGGCGTCGGAATCGCCCCGGACAGGCTTGACACCATCTTCGATCCCTTTGTCCAGGCGGGCGCCTTGCGGGAGCAGGCCTCTGGCACCGGCCTGGGCCTGGCCATCTGCCGGGAATTCGCAACGCTCATGGGCGGCCGGATCGAGGCGGCGAGCACCCCTGGCCGGGGCTCCACCTTCAGCGTCTTCCTGCCGGTGTCCCTGGCGCCGCTGGAGGAAGCCGTCCCTCCCGCGCCGGCACGGCGGCGGGTGGTGGGACTTGCCCCGGGCCAGCGGCAGTACCGCATTCTCGTGGTCGAAGACCGGAAGGAAAGCCGCCTCTTGCTCCGCCGTCTCCTGGAAAGCGCCGGCTTTGCGGTGCTGGAGGCCGAAGACGGCCGGGAAGCGGTGGAGCGGTTCGCCAGCCTGGCGCCGGATCTGGTCTGGATGGACATCCGCATGCCTGGGATGGACGGCTTCGAGGCCACCCGGCGGATCAAGTCCACCGCGGCCGGGGCGCACACGCCGGTGGTGGCGCTGACCGCCAGCGCCTTCGAAGAGCAGCGGCAAGAGATCCTGGCCGCGGGCTGCGACGACTTTGTCCGCAAGCCCTTCCGGCCGGAGGAGATCCTTGGCGTCATGGAAAGGCAGCTGGGGGTGCGCTTCATCTATGAAGAGGTGCCGCCGGCCGAGGAAAGGCGCCTGGATGACCGGGCCTGGGCGGGGTTGCTCGCCCGGGTCCCCTGGGAAGCGCGGCAGGTCCTCGCCGAGGCAACGCTGCGCTGTGACCGCGGGGAGTGCCTCGCCCGCATCAGTGAGCTGGCGGCCGAGCACGGCGAGGCCCTGCGGGCCCTGGACGGATTTGTCACCCGCCACCAGTTCGACCAGCTCCACAGGCTTCTCACATCGTGAAGAAACTCCTGGACCTCCTGCTCATGAGTCCCGAGGCAGACACCATGGACGGCATGGCATCCTCATCCCCTTCCCTGAACGGGCCTGGTGCGGGCGGCATTCTCATCGTCGACGACATACCGGCCAACCTCGATCTCCTGGCCGGCATCCTGGAGGGGGCCGGCTATCTCGTGCGGCCGACGATCAGCCCGGCGTTCGCCTTGCAGTCTGCCCGGGCCACCCCGCCGGACCTCATCCTGCTGGACATCCGCATGCCGGACATGGATGGCTACGAGGTCTGCCGGCTGCTGAAGGACGACCCGCTCACCCGTGACGTTCCAGTCGTCTTCATCAGCGCCCTGGACGACGCCGAGGACAAGGTGCGCGCCTTTGCCACCGGCGGCGTCGATTACATCACCAAGCCCTTCGAGAGCGCCGAGGTGCTGGCCCGGGTGCGCACCCACCTCACCCTCGCCCGGATGCAGCGCCATCTGGAGCTGCTGGTCTCCGAGCGCACCACCCAGCTCCGGGAAAAAACCCAGGACCTGGAGGAGGCGCAAGCCTGCTACCGGACCGTGGCCGATTTCACCCATGACTGGGAATACTGGCAGGCGCCGGACGGCTCCTTCCGCTACATCTCCCCTTCCTGCCAGCGGATCTCCGGCCATGCCCCGCAGGACTTCCTCGCTGACCCCGATCTGCTGCACCGGATCGTGGTGCCCGAGGACCTGCCTGTCTGGGAGCAGCACTTCCATGAAGAGGGCCGGGAGGGGCTGCCGCTGCGGGAGATCCAGTTCCGGATCCGGCGGCCCGACGGGACGGTGGTCTGGATCGAGCATGTCTGCCGTCCGGTCCTGGATGGGGCCGGGGCCTTCCTGGGCTTCCGGGCCTCGAACCGGGACATCAGCGGCCGCAAGGAGCTGGAGCGTGAGCTGCGGCAGGCCCAGAAGCTGGAGGCCATCGGCACGCTGGCCGGCGGCATTGCCCACGATTTCAACAACATCCTGGGCGCGATCTTCGGCTATGCCGAGATGACGATGGAAGACGGGACCCTCTCCCCCCGGCTGAAGGATTATCTCGCCAACATCCTGACCGCGGCCCAGCGGGCGAAGGAGCTGGTCCAGCAGATCCTGACCTTCTGCCGCAAGGCGGAAAAGGACCTGCAGCCGCTCCAGGCCGCCCTCATCGTCAAGGAGGCCATGAAGCTCCTGCGCTCCTCCCTGCCCGCCTCCATCACCATCCGGCAGAACATCATCGCCATGGACAAGGTGCTCGCCGACCCGAGCCAGATCCACCAGGTCGTCATGAACCTGTGCACCAATGCTTACCACGCCATGCGGGACGCCGGCGGGACGCTGGCGGTGTCGCTGCGCCGGGTGACCCTCGATCCGGAGGACCTGCCGCCCGGCGAGGGCAGCATGCCGGGCGACTATCTCCAGCTCGAGGTGAGCGATTCCGGGGTGGGGATGGACAGGGCCATCCTGGAAAAGATCTTCGAGCCCTATTTCACCACCAAGAAGGAAGGGGAGGGGACCGGACTGGGGCTGGCGGTGGTGCATGGCATCGTCAAGGGCTACCGCGGCTTCATCCGGGTGCTGAGCGCGCCCGGCCAGGGCAGCACCTTCAAGGTTCACCTGCCGGTGCATGCAGCCCCGGACCAGGAACGGCCAGCAGGTGCCGCCGGCGGCGGCACCACACCGCCCACCGGCACCGAACGGATTCTCGCCGTGGACGATGAGGGCCAGCTCCTCGACCTCTACCGCCGGGTGCTCGAGCCGGCCGGCTACACGGTCTTCACCCTGCGCGACAGCGTTCAGGCCTGGGAGATCTTCCGCTGGGCCCCGGATCACTTCGACCTGGTCATCACCGACATGACCATGCCCGGCAAGAGCGGCCTGGAATTGGCCCGGCAGGTGCGCGCCGTCCGCGCGGACTGTCCCGTCATCCTGGCCACCGGCCACAGCGACCGCCTCGACCGGGAAGAGGCCCTGGCGGCGGGCTTTGCCGAATACCTCCAGAAGCCGGTCCGCAGGCGGGAGCTTCTGGGGGCGGTGCGGGCGGTCCTGGACCGCAAAACCTCGATCAGCGCAGAAACTCCAGGAGATAGCGGGCCGCCGTGCACAGAGGGATCCCGCACAGCGGTCCCTTGATGGCCTGGGCCGGCACGGATTTCCGGCAGCGGGCGCCCCGGCCGCCGGCGGTTGACGTGGGTGACCGGCGCCGCCACCGTCATTTCCCCTCCAGCAGCTCCCGCATCACCGTGGCCAGCTCCCGAATGGACACCGGCTTCATAAGAAAGGCCTTGATGCCCTGGCGCCTGGCCTTCTCGCCATCGATCAGCTCGCTGAACCCGGTGCACAGAACGATCGGCAGTCCGGCCCGTGCGGCCAGCATCCTCTGCGCCAGCTCGGCGCCGGTGAGCGAGGGCATGGTCATGTCGGTGATGACCAGATCATAGCGGTCCGGATGGGCCAGAAACTCCGCCAGGGCGTCCGGGCTGTTGGAGAAGGCGGTCACCCGGTAGCCCAGCTCCTCCAGAATCTGCCTTTCCATCTCCATGATCGGCTCCTCGTCATCCACCAGCAGGATGCGCTCGGAGCCGCCCGGGATCCCCGGCGCCAGGGCCGCCTGCTGGCTGTCCACCTGATCGTGGATCCGGGGCAGGTAGATCCGGAAGGTGGAGCCCTTGCCCGGCTCGCTGTACACCGAGATGTGTCCCCGGTGGCTCTGGACGATGCCATGGACCACCGCCAGCCCCAGACCGGTGCCCTGGGCATCCTTCTTCGTGGAAAAGTAGGGCTCGAAGATCCGCTCCCGGATCTCCGGCGGGATGCCGGAGCCGGTGTCGCTGATCGCCAGGCACACATATTCCCCAGGCTCCAGCTGAAACTGGGTCTTGGCGTCGGCCGGGCCGAGCTCCTTCTCGGCCAGCGACACCGCCAGCACCCCGCCCTTCTCCCGCATGGCCTGGTAGGCGTTGGTGCACAGGTTCATGAGCACCTGATGGATCTGGGTCGGATCGGCCATGATCGGGCCGCAGTCCGGGTCGATGGCCTGCTCGATGCTGATGGTGGTCGGGATGGACGAGCGGATGAGCTTCAGGGTCTCCTTGACGATGGGCTGGATCCGGATCGGCCTTTTTTCGCTCTCCCCCTGGCGGCTGATGGTGAGGATCTGCTTGACCAGCTCCTTGGCCCGCAGGCCGGCGGCCAGGATCTCCCCCTGGTTGGCCCAGAGCCGGCTCCCCTTGGGCAGCTGGCTCTGGACGATCTCGGCGTAGCCCATGATCGGTGTCAGGATGTTGTTCATGTCATGGGCGATGCCGCCGGCCAGGGTTCCCAGGGCCTCCATCTTCTGCATGTGCCGGATCTGGCCTTCCAGGCCCTTGAGCTCGGTGATGTCCTTGGCGGTGTGCACCACCCCGGTGAACTGGTGGTGCTCGTCGAAGATCGGCGAAAAGGAGAGCAGGAAGAACCGCTGCAGGTTGCGGTGATAGACCTCGGCGGTGAGAAAGTGGTGCTCGGCGATGGCCCGCCGGCCGGCGCAGCCGAGGCAGGGCGCGTCGCCCATCCGGAAGGCCTGGTAGCAGTGCTGGCCCACGATCCCGCCCAGGTCCTGCCCGAGCAGCCGGCAGGTGGCCTGGTTGGCCTTGACGATCCGCATCTCCCGATCGAGGATGGTGACCACGTCGCCGATGGCGTCAAAGGTGTTCTCCCAGGCCTGCTTGCTCTGCCGGAGCTCGTTTTCCATCCGCAGCCGGGTCAGGATGCTCCACATGCTGTTCATGAACAAAGACAGCTGGAGGACATCGGCCTCGTCATACGGCGTCTTTTTGTTTCCCACCCCACAGATGCCGACGATGCGGTCCCCGTCCCTGATGGGAACGCTCAGGTGCCGCTGAACGGGGAAGTGCCCTGGGGGGAGCCCGTGGCGGCTGGACTCCGACGAATAGTCATTGTGGATGACGGGCTCGCGGCGGCGGGCGCTGTCCGCCCAGATGCCGGCCCGCGCCAGGGGGTAATGGGACGGCTCCTGGACCTGGCAGGCCTTCTTCACCTCCCGGGACCAGGCATAGAGCGCCGCCGTCCCGGCGTCCTCGTCGAGAAAGTGCAGATAGCCGCCATCGCTGCCAGTCAGGCGCACCCCCTCTTCCAGGGAGGCCTCGATCAGCTCCCGTTCGGAGCTCCAGGGGGTCTGGCTGAGGCTGAGCAAGGCCTCCAGGCGCTCCAGGTTGAGCTTGACCCGGGCCTCGGCCTGCCGGTACTCGAGGATGTGCCCCCACTCCCGCAGGGTTCGCTCGACGATGCGGGGCATGGCCGCCAGGGTGGCCTCGGATTTCACCAGGTAGTCCAGGGCGCCGGACTTCATGGTCGTCACAGCCACTGTCTCGCTGCCGTGGCTGGTCATGATCAGGACCGGATAGGGGGCAGCCCCCTTGCTGTTGGGCAGCAGGTCCGTGCCCTTGCCGTCCGGGAGCAGGTAGTCGCAGATCAGCAGGTCCGGGACGCCGAGAGCCAGGAGGTCGTTGGCCTCCCCCAGGGTGGACGCCACCGACAACCGGACCCGACCCGGCATCCCCTCCAGGGATCGCCGGATCAGCTCGACGTGGGCTGCCTCGTCTTCCACCAGCAGGATATGGATGTCCGGGGGAGCCATCGCACCGTTCCTCAGTCGCGGCCCGGCCGGGAAAAAGGGTAGTAGTTCCAGCCCAGCCAGTAGAAGCCCAGGTCCTCCATCAGCTCCGAGAACTTGGCGAAATCCAGGGGCTTCACCAGGTAGCTGTTGGCATGGTAGTCGTAGGCCTTGGCGGCATCGGCCTCGCTGGCCGAGGTGGTGAGAACCACCACCGGCAGGGTGCGCAGCTCGGCGGACAGCCGGATCTGCTTCAACACCTCCAGGCCGTCGACCTTGGGCAGCCGCAGGTCCAGGAGAATGACATGGGGACGCGGGCTGTCCGCCGGCGCGGCATAGGCGCCCCGGCGCAGCAGATAGTCCAGGGCCGCCTCGCCGTCGGCCACGTGGTGGATGGTGTTGGCGACCCGCTGGTCCTCGAAGCTGCGGATGACCAGCTCGGCATGGGCCGGATTGTCCTCCACGAACAGAATCGTCAGCGGCTCCCCCTGCAATCGCTGCTGGCTCATGACGGCTCCCCCTCCTTCCGGACTGGCACGGTGAAAAAGAACGTCGACCCTTTCTTGTCCCCTTCCGATTCCACCCAGATGCGGCCACCGTGCTCCTCGACGATGCGCTTGGCGAGGGTGAGGCCGATCCCGGTGCCCTCGGCCCGCTGGTCCAGGCGCTCGAAAAGGCCGAACACCTTCCTGGCGTAGCGCGGCTCGATGCCGCTGCCGTTGTCCCGCACCCAGCATAGAACCTCCCCCCCCTCCTGCCGGGCGCCGATTTCCACCCGGGGCTCCGGCTGGTCGCCCATGAACTTGACGGCATTGTCCACCAGGTTCAGGAAGACCTCGGTCAGTCTGGCCTTGTCCACAAAGACAGCGGGCAGCTCAGGCTGGATGAGCACCTGGACGCCCCGCTCCCGGACGCGACCCTCCACCAGGCCCACCGCGGCCTGGGCCAGCTCGCCCACCGGCACCACCTGGGGCGGATGGACAATCCGGCCGATACGGGACAGCTCCAGAAGGTCGTCCAGAAGCTCCTTCATCTGCTCGGCCGCAGTGCGGATATGGGCGATATCCGACCTCATCCGCGTGACATCACCGGCCAGGGCGTCCTTCTCCAGGAGACCGACGAAGCCGGCGATGGTGATCAAAGGACTCTTGAGATCGTGGGAAACGGTGTAGGTGAAGCGCTCCAGCTCGGCGTTCTTGCTCTCCAGCTCGCCGATGAGCCGCTCCCGCTCGGCCTGGGCCTGCTTGCCGGCGGTGATGTCCGTGGCGATGGTGATGCGGGCCAGGCGTCCGTCCACCCAGTGGATCGCCCGGTCCCTGAGGGCATACCAGCGCTGGTTGCGGGTGTTCTGCTGCTCCCAGGCATAGGTGCCCTGCAGCCGGCCGGCAGCGTCGACCAGTTGCCCGTTGCTGCAGAAATCACACGGCCCGGTCTGGTCCTGCTGGATGGTCTGCCAGCACAGCCGGCCGGTGATCTCGCCGAAGGTATCCCGGGTGCACCGGTTGATGAGCAGGATCTCGTGGCTGTCCAGGTCCGCGACATAGATGAGGGCGTCGATGCTGTCCAGCACCACGGCAAACCGCTCGTGGGCCGCCCGCAGTTTCCGCTCCACCTGCTGCCTTTCGGCAATGACCCCGATCTGGTACAGGGAGAAGCCCAGGAGCGGCGCCGCGTAGCCCATGACCTTGCAGGCATGGGCGAAGTCAAAGAAGGGGTCGTACAGCGCCCGGGAGAACGACACCATCCCCTGGCCCACCACGTTGAGGCCAATGGACAGGGCGATCCACCACAGGAGCATGTCCCGGCTGCGCCGGTACTCCAGAAGAAAGGCCGCCAGGGCCAGAAGGAGGATCAGCGCCGCCACGAAGTCCAGGGGCCGGGGAAGAGCGCTCTCCGGATGGACCACCGGGGGCAGCTGCAGCTGGAAGGCGGCCCCGGTGGCCAGGGCCGGGATCAGGATGGCCGGGATCGAGACCAGAAGCGTCTCCTGCCTTGGCCTGGCGCTCTCCGGCAGCAGGCGGCCGGCGGGGATGGCCAGAAGGAGCAGGAGGCCGAAGAGCAGCCGGCCGGTGACATCGGTGGCCGGGATGACGTGGTCGAGATCGGCATGGCCGATATCAGCCAGAAGGTGCATGGCCTCGAACGGCAGGAGCCCATGCACGAAGTCCTCGGCACCGTTCACAAAGAAGGCGAGGCCGATGAAGAGATGGAAGCGATTGCCCAGGGCCGCAAAGCGCGTCACCAGGGAGTAGCCGGTGATGAGCCCCATGAGGGCACCGGCGACTTCGAGGGTGGCGTGGACGTCCGGACTGCCCCGGTAGGACGACCGGGCCAGGACCGGATACCAGAGCCCCAGGCCGGCGACCAGCCCGGCGAGGACGACAAGATACCAGCGCTGCTCGGCCCGGCTGTGACGGGCCAAGGGAGCGGTCTGGCTGCTGGCCAGCAAGGCAGCGCCGGTCCCGTCTGCCGCCTGGTGCCCCTCCCCGGTCATGGCCATGGCCCACCCCCTGGATTGCGGGAAGGCCGGCTTGCGGTCCGTGGCCGGCCAGTCCGGCGGCGGGCCGCAAGCCTCCCTGGCTCCGTTATCCCGCGGGCCAGTCGGACCTGTCAACCAGGATTTCCCGGCCTGATGCACATCTCCGTGCTCAAGGCCATGCGTCTGGTCAGGCAGCAGCCGCCGGCGGCCCGGCCCAGTGGAGGAGAGCCACGGTCTCCAGGTGATGGGTCTGGGGGAACATGTCCAGGGGCTGCAGGCGGTCCAGGGCGTAGCCGGCGGCCAGCAGGGTGGAAAGGTCCCGCATGAGGGTGACGGGATCGCAGGAGACGACCAGGGCCGCCGGGCAGGGGGAGCGGGCCAGGAGCTGGGCCACCTCCGGGCAGCCGCCCCGGGGCGGATCGAGCAGCACCAGGTCGAAGCACCGGCCGGCGGCCTGGAGGCGAGCCAGGCCAGCAGCAGCCTCGGCGGTCTCGAAGCGGGCGCGACCGGCAAGACCACCGGCCTCGGCATTGGCCAAGGCGGCGTGGATGGCGCTCGCCGCCTGGTCGAGTCCGAGAACCTGGGCCCCGGCTCTGGCCAGGGGCAAAGAGAGGTTGCCCATGCCGCAGAAGAGATCCAGGATCCGGCGGCCGGGGGCAGCCTGGGCCAAGGCGAGGACGCAGGCCACCAGGGCCTCGTTCTGGCGGCCATTCACCTGGTAGAAGGAGCCGGGCGCCACCGCCAGTGCCAGGTCCGGGCCGCCGGGGCCCACCGGCAGCCGGATGCGGAGCCGGGCGGCCGGGTCGGTGGACCAGCCGCTGTCCTGGTCCCTCGCGAGCACAGCCACGGCCGCACAGCCGGGGAGGGCCGCCCCAGCGGCCCGGGCCAGCTGCCGCTCCCGGCTGCCGGCCGCGCCCGCCAGGCGGGCGATGACGAAAGCCTCGCCGGGCGGCCAGCCGGCGGCGACCTCCACGGTGGCGGCCCGGCGGGCCAGCTGGCGGGCCGGGCCGCAGTCGGCCCAGACGGCCAGAAGATCGTTCACCGGCGGCGTCGCCACCGGGCAGTGACGAACCGGCGCCAGGGTGTGGGAAAGCGCCCGGCGCATGCCCAGGCGGCCGGCGGCATCGGTGTGCAGGCGCAGGCGCAGCCGGTAGCCCAGAGGATCCGGGGCCGGCACAGGCGGGGCCAGGACGCCGGCCAGCTCGCCGGTCGAGCGGCCCAGGATGTGCTGCCAGGCATCGGTGAGGATGGCGGTCTTGAGATCGGCCTGGGCGGCCGGTGCGGCATGCTGGAGATCGCAGCCGCCGCAGCGGCCGAACAGGGGGCAGGGCGGGGAGACCCGCAGGGGGCTGGGGCTGAGGATGGACAGCAGCCGGGCCTCGGTGTAGTCCCGCCGGCTGGCGATCGGCTGCACCCGCACGGCCTCATCGGGCAGCACCAGGGGCACCAGCACCACCCGGCCGTCCGGGCCGCGGCCCAGGCCGCGGCCGCCGGCCACCAGACGCTCGATCTTCAGGTCGAAGGGTTGGCCGGTGCCGGCCCTCCGGCCAGCGCGGGACCGGGGAGGAGAAGCCGCCACCGCTCAGGCCGGATCCGCGGCCAGGGCGGTCTGGTAGCAGCGCTCGCCGGCCGGGTCGAAGACCGCGAACGTCACCTGGGCCAGAAGCGGCAGGCGGGCCAGGGCGGCCCGGGTCTCGGCCACCGCGATCGCGGCGGCCTGGTCCTTGGGAAAGCCGTAGGCGCCGGTGCTGATGGCTGGAAAGGCCAGGGAGGTGCAATGCTGATCAGCGGCAATGGCGAAGACGCTCTGGTAGCAGCGGGCCAGGAGCTGCGCCTCGCCGGCATGGCCGCCCCGCCAGATCGGCCCCACGGTGTGGATGACGAAGCGGGCCGGCAGCCGATAGCCCCGGGTCAGCCGGGCCTCCCCGGTCGGGCAGCCGCCCAGGGTCCGGCACTCGGCCACGAGGTCGGGGCCGGCCGCCCGGTGGATGGCACCATCCACGCCACCGCCCCCCAGGAGCGAGGAGTTGGCGGCATTGACGATGGCGTCCACCGCCAGGGTGGTGATGTCCGCCACCAGAACGACGATCCTGGCATCCGTCATGGCCGCGCCCTCCGCATCAGTACTTCTGGTCGGCGTACGCCAGCCAGCCGCCGTGGCGCACCAGCTCCCGGTCGAAGCCGGCGAGCTGGAAGGGGAAGGTCAGTGTCTGGCCGTTTTGGCTGGCGGTGAGCTGGCCGGCCTCCGGATCGACGCCGATCGCCACCGCCCCCCCCAGGGCAAAGAGCTGGTCGATGGCCGCGGCCGGCAGCTCCACGGCCAGGAGGCCGCAGTTGAACATGTTCTGCCGGAAGATGCGGGCGAAGCTTTCGGCGATCACCACATTGATGTGATTGACCTCCAGCACCCAGACCGCGTGCTCCCGGCTGGAGCCGCAGCCGAAGTTGGCCCGGGTGACCAGCACCCGGGCGGCCGCCAGCTCGGGGCTGCCGGGCACAAAGCCTGGCAGGCACAGATCCTCCAGGAGGTACGGCTGCAAAGCCTGCTTGCTGATCTCGGTGAGATACCTGGCCGGGATGATCTCGTCGGTGTTGATGTCGCTCCGGTCCAAAAAGATGGCCGGGCCGCCGAAGGCCTTCATGCGGGAGAACCTCCTCGTTGCAGGAAGGGACGCGGATCGCTGATCCGGCCCAGAATCGCGGTGGCGGCCGCGGACTGCGGGCTCATGAGGTGGACCATGCCGCCCTTGCCCATGCGGCCGTTGAAGTTGCGGTTGGTGGTGGAGGCGCACACCTCGCCCGCGGCCAGGACCCCGTTGCTCATGCCGAGGCAGGCGCCACAGGTGGGGTTGGTGACGCAGAAGCCGGCATCGAGGAAGATGTGGATGAGCCCCTCCTCCAGGGCCTGGCGGTAGACCGCCGGCGTGGCCGGCGCCAGGATGCCGCGCACGCTCTCCGCGATCCGCCGGCCCTCCAGAATGGAGGCCGCGGCCCGGAGATCCTCGATGCGGCCGTTGGTGCAGGAGCCGATGTAGACCTGGTCCACCGATGTCCCCGCCAGCTCGGTGACATCCGCCACCTGGTCCGGCTTGTAGCCAAAGGTGACCTGGGGGGCGAGGTCGCTCACCTCCAGGGTCAGCTCGCCGGCGTAGGCCGCATCCGGATCGGAATGCCAGCGCCGGTAGTCGGCGGCAGCGGCCGCCGGCGACGGATAGTCCGCCTTGATGAACGGCCACAGGTAATCGGCCGTGACCCGGTCCGGCAGGCAGATGCCGCAGGTCGCCCCGGCCTCGACGGCCATGTTGCACAGGGTCATCCGGCCCTCCATGCTGAGCCGATCCACCACCGGGCCCACAAACTCCATGACCAGGTCGGTGGCGCCCTTCACCGTGAGCTTCCTGATCACGGCCAGGATGACGTCTTTGGCCGACACCCCCGGCGGCAGCTGGCCCTCGAGCCGCACCCGCAGGGTCTGGGGCCAGCGAAACGCACACACCCCTTTCAGGATCCCCACCTCCAGGTCCGTGGTGCCGATGCCGGCGGCAAAGGCACCGAAGGCGCCGTGGGTGCAGGTGTGGGAGTCGCCCATGATCACGGTGTAGCCGGGGCGGATGAAGCCCTGCTCCGGGAAGAGGGCGTGGCAGACGCCGTTGCGGCCGATGTCGAAGAAGTCGCGGATGCCGTGGCGAAGGGCCCAGTCCCGCAGGATCTTGCCCTGGGTGGCGGTTTTGGAGTCTTTGGCCGGGGTAACGTGGTCAATGACCGCCTTGATCCTGCCGGCATCGAAGACCCGGTCCAGGCCCCGGGCCACGAGGTCGTTGATGGCCACCGGCGTGGTGATCTCGTGGCACATCACCACGTCCAGATCCAGCACCACGGTGCCGGGGAATGGGGTGTCCCGCTGATGGGCGGCGAAGATCTTCTCGGCAATGGTTTGACCCATGGGGGCTCCTCCGAAGGCGTGTCAGGCAGGATCGCCGGCAGCGCCGGCGGCCGCTGGGACAGGATGGACGGCATGGACAGGATGGACCGCATGGACGGCCTGAAGCGGTCCCTGCCGGTCCGGGCCAACAGGCAAAGGTCGAATATATACCCCAGGGCTGGTGGCGGCGTCAAATCGGCGCCCAAGGCCTGGCTTGACCGGCCGCTGGCGGCTCTGCTAGCCTGAAAGCAGCCGTCTGCCGCCAGCCCCTGCCCGCACTTCCCCCACCTTGGAGGGCCTTGCCATGAAGCGTTCTGCTCTGTCTGCCGTGGTGCTGCTGTTCGCCGGTCTGGCCTGGCCCGCCGCTCCGTTGCCAGCGGCCGAGGTGGCCGACTATTTCCAGAGCCGCTTTGGGCTGGGGCTGGACTCCATCTACTGGGGCGAGTTTCACACCCACTCCGCCTTTTCCAAGGATGCGGCCAACTGCGCGCTGGCGGACGGCCAGACGGCCCTGACCCCAGCCCAGGCCTATGTGTATGCCCGGGAGGTGGAGGGCCTCGACTTCCTCGCCCTCTCGGACCACGCCGAGATGCCCAACCCGGCCGGGCTGGGGATGCCGGCCGGCTCCCGGACGCGCTCCGCCTGGCAGAGCCTCTTGCGGATCAATCTCGCCTGCAACAACGAGCTGGGCACCAGGACCTCCGGCTGCGGCTACCAGGCTGGCGCCAGGCCCTTCATCATCTTCCCGGGCTGGGAGTACACCAACACCTACGGCGTACCGGTGGCCGGCTCGGCGGACCAGGGCGGCTATGGCCACAAGAACGTCATCTTCCGGGAGATCCAGCCGGAACGGCTGCCGGCCAGGCGCTATGGCTCCATCGACCCCGCCACCCCGGTGGGCTCCCGGCTGCAGCTCGACCAGGACTACGCCTACGCCGAGACCGCCCAGGACCTGTGGTCAGCGCTCCGGGACGAGGAGGTGGCCGGGGCCATCACCATCGTCCACACCCCGGCCATGGTTCCCGACGACGCCGACCCTCTCCACGACCACCATTCCGACTGGGAGGTCATGGACCGGGAATTCAGCCGGCAGGTGGAGATCTGTTCCAAGTGGGGCAGCTCCGAGGGGCAGCCGCCGGCAGCCGCCGGCTGCGACCTGGCTGATCCGCCCCTGGACGGCCAGGACCTCGCCGCCGGCGAGGAGCTGACGGTGCGCAGCACCCTCTACCAGCGCTGGGTGCTGGCCGGAAGCGCGCTGCACCGTCTGGGCTTTGTGGGCGGCACCGACTCCCATTGGGGTCTGGCGGCCAACGAGACCCCGGACCAGTGCGGCATGGCCTTCCGGGGTGGCCTGACCGGCATCGCCGCCCCGGCCTTCTCCCGCAACCGCCTCTGGCAGGCGGTCTGGCAGCGCCAGACCCTGGCGGTCACTGCCGGGGCCCGCATCCCCACCTTGCTGGCGGTGGAGACCGGCGGCCGCCATCTCCTCATGGGCCATGCCGGACCCCACGACGGCACCATCACGGTGCGCGCCGTCACCCAGGTGCAGCACAGCCCCACCCGGGGCGGTGGCACCATCGACCCCGCCAATGTCCGGATGCAGGTGATCCTCAATGGCTGTCTGGTCCATGAACAGGCCGGCAGCGAGCTGGAGTGGACCGGGACCGGTCTTGATCCCGCAGGGCGGGCCTTCGTCTACCTGCGGGTGCGGGCCGAGTCGGGCACGGAGGGCGAGACCTACCAGGCCTGGACCAGCCCGGTCTACTTGGGGCCGGTGGCCACGCGCTGACCGGCCCCGCCGTTTTCTGGCCCTGAGAGCGGCCAGCTCAGCTGTCCAGGAGTTGGCGGATCCGGCGCAGGAGGTCCATGGGGGAGACGGGCTTGGGGAGAAAGCTCACCCCGTCCCCCAGGATGCCCCGGTCGTGGATGTGGTCGGCGGGGTAGCCACTGGTGAAGAGGAACCGGACCTGCGGATCAATGGCCTTGGCCTCGGCCAGCATCTCCCAGCCGTTCATGCCCGGCATCACCACATCCAGAAGCAGAAGATCGATATCCTGGTGCCGGGCCTGGAAGCAGGCGAGGCCCGCGCTGCCGTCCGCCGCCTCCAGCACCCGGTAGCCGCCTTCCTCCAGCACCCTTCTGGTCAGCTTCCGGACGGCCGCGTCATCCTCCACCACCAGGATGGTCTCGCCACCGGCATAGGCCGCAAGGGGCGCCGGCTTCGCGATCGCCTTGCCGGCAGGGGCGGGCTGGCCCAGCGGCAGAAGGATGCGGAAGCTGGTCCCGGCGCCCGGCTCGCTGGCGACCTCGATGGCGCCCTGGTGCTGGCGGACGATGCCGTAAACAATCGCCAGGCCCAGGCCGGTGCCCTGGTCCTTCCCCTTGGTGGTGAAGAAGGGCTCGAAGATCCGTGCCCGGGTCGCGGCATCCATGCCAGCCCCGTTGTCGGTGACCGAAAGAAGGGCGTGGGGACCGGCCTGCGGCAAGTCTTGGCGCGCAGCCTCGGGCGGATCAACGAGGACCACGCCGGTGGTGATGGTGAGCTGGCCGCCCCGGGGCATGGCGTCCCGGGCATTGGCCGCCAGGTTCAGGAGGACCTGATCCATCTGGGTGGGATCGGCCAGGATCGGCAGGGGCTCAAGGGTCAGCCGAGTGGCGAGGCGGATGTCCTCGCCGATGATCCGGACCAGGAACTTCTCCAGCCGTCGCACGAGCTCGCCCAGGTCCACGGGCTGCGGGTGCAGCTCCTGTTTGCGGCTGAAGGCCAAGAGGCTCCTGGTGAGCTGGGCGGCCCGGCCGGCTGCGGCCAGGATCTCTTCCAGATCCGCCCGCTGGGGATCACCGGCCGGGAGCCGTTCCAGGGACAGCTCGCCGTAGCCGATGATGGCGGTGAGCAGGTTGTTGAAGTCGTGGGCAACGCCCCCCGCCAGCTGGCCGATGGACTCCATCTTCTGGGACTGGTAGAGCTGGGCCTGCAGCCGCTGCCGTTCCTCCTCGGCCCGCTTCCGCTCGCTGATATCGGTGCTGATGTGGATGACCCGGTCGAGCTGGCCCTGGTGGTCGAAGAGCGGGGTGCAGGAGATGAGATGGAAGCCCCCCCGGGTCTCGATTGCCAGCTCGGCGCTCGCAAAGCCGTCGGTCCTGGTCATGGCCAGGAACGGACAGCCGGCGGGTGGCTCGTTGCTGCCGTGGAACAGGTGGTGGCAGCGCTGGCCGAGCATCGCCGCCTCGGCGAAGCCCAGCGTCTCCTGGGCAGCCCGGTTGGCGGCCAGAATCCGCTGGTGGCGATCCAGGATCAGGATCGGATGGCCGGTGGTCTCGAAGACGGTGCGCCAGTCCTCCTGGGCCCGCCGGGTCACCTCCTTCTGCCGCAAGGCCGCAAGGCCAAGGGCCACCAGGTCGGCCAGATCCTCCAGCAGGCTGACCTCGAAGGAATCGAAGGCATCCGGTACTGCCGCATAGACGTTGAGTGCCCCCAGAACCTGGCCCTGGTGCCGCAAGGGCAGGGCGATGGACGAGCCGTAGCCGTGGTCCAGGGCCGCCTGGCGCCAGGGGGCGAAGGTGGGATCGGTGGCGATGTCCCGGCAGATGGTGGGGCGATCGGTGCGGATGGCAGTGCCGGTAGGCCCCTGGCCGAGCGCCGTATCGTCCCAGGTGATGGACAGGCTGTCCACGTAGCCAGGCGTAAAGCCGGCGCTGGCCACTGGCCGCACCCGGTGCTCGGGATCCTCTTGCCGCAGACCGGCCCAGGCCAGCCGGTAGCCGTGGCCCACCGCGAGCCGGCAGACGGCGGTCAGGAGGGAGATCTCGTCCCGGGCCTGCCGGACCGCCTCCTGGCAGGCGCGCAAGGTCCGCCGCGCCAGCTCGGCCCGCCCCAGCTGGCGGCGCAGGGCGGCCAGCTCCCCGGCCGGATCCGGCAGCGATGCGGACAGCCCGGAAGGATCCTGATCGCACTCGGTGGTCATGGCAACGTCTCCAGGCCCTGATCCCGGCGCGGCACGGATGCCGGACGTACGGGCGGGCGGGGTGGCCGGTCAGGCCTTCTGATCGGCCGGGTGAGGCTCCGCGGGCCGGGGTAGGGTGCGGCCCGGATCCCCGGCAGCGCCGGCGGGTGGCCGCTTCCCGGCGCGGCCGGCACCCGCCGGCGTCAGGAGTGCCAGCTCCTGGGCGCTCACCCCCTCCCCGGCGGCGGGGGAAAGCGGCTGTTGCCGCCGCAGCGCCTCAAGCCGGCCCATGGCCCATGGCGCCGGCAGCCCGGCTCAGGATCTCGGGAGTGATGGCGCGGCTGCCGGCGGAAAGGGCCTCGACACAGGCGTTGTACAGCAGGCGGTTGATCTGGCGGGGCAGCCCGCCTGCCAGCTGGTGGGCCGTGGCAAAGGCCTGGCCGTTGACCAGGGACAAAGGCGCCTTGCATTTGAGGAGCCGGTATTTGATGTACTGCTCGGTGTCGGCCGCCGACAGGGGGCCAAGCTGCACAGCGAAGGTGATGCGGCCGCGGATGGCGGCATAGGAGGGGTGGGCCAGACGCTTCAGGATCGGCGTCTCGGCGATCAGGAGCACGGTCGTAAGCTTGGTGGTCTCGGTCTCCAGGTTGGCCAGGGTGCGCAGCACGTGCAGGGCATCGCTGGCCAGGAAATGGGCCTCGTCGATGACGATGACCAGCTGCCGGCCCTGGTGATGGAAGGCCAGGGCCGCCTCCTGCACGGCGGCCAGCCGCTCCGCTACGGTGCGGCCGCCGGTCTTGCGGCCCAGCTCCCGCAGGAGCGCGGCCAGAAGCTCGCCCTTGCCCATGCCCGGATGCACGAAGACCAGGGCCGGGGCCATCCGGGCCCGATCGGCCTCCCGCAAGGCCACCTGGGCGAGCAGGGTCTTGCCGGAGCCGGAGGGGCCGGAGAGAAGGATGAGGGCGTGCCGGTCTTCGATGCCGATCCTGAGGCGTACCAGGGCCGCCTCGTGCTGTTCGGTGCGGAAGAAGAGATCAGTCTCCAGGGTGTCCCGGAAGGGGTTCCTGGCCAGACCCAGGGCCTCGATCCAGCTCATGGGGCCACCCCCGTCGCCGGCGCGGCCAGGGCGGCCAGCCGCTCGGTCAGGAGGCGGTGGTAGCGGGCAAAGGAGGAGTGGAGGCGCACCGAGCCGTCCTCCTGCTGCAGCAGGGCCAGGGCCACTTGGCGGGCGTTGACCGCGGCCCGGGTCTGGGGCCGCAGCAGGGTGAACGGCACCCGCTCCGCCACCGCCAGGCTGACGCTGGCGTCCCGGAGCACATAGCCGCAGCTCGTCACCTGCCGGTCCAGGAAGCGGCCGGCGCAGGCGGCGAAGCGGCTGGCGGCCTCGGCGGCCTGGCGCAGGCTGTCCGCCATGTTGACCACAGAAAAGACCTTGCCGCCGCCCAGGCCCTCCTGGTGCAAGGCCTTCAAGAGACCGTAGGCGTCAGCCAGGGAGGTGACCTCCGGGGTGAGGACAAAGAGCAGCTGATCGCAGGCGAAGAGGAAATCCCGCACCTGGCGCCCCATGCCGGCGCCGGTATCGATGATGATGGCGTCCGCCTGCCGGGCCAGGGTGTCCAGCTCCCGGAGCAGGGCGAAGCGCTCCGGCCGGCTGCTGTCCGCCAGGGCCAGGACCCCGGTGCCGCCGGCCACGACCCCGATCCCCTCCGGGCCCTCGGCGATGATCTCGGCCAGGCCGCAGCGGCCGGCCAGGACATCAGCCAGGGAGCGCTCCGGCCGCAGGCCGCACAGGAGGTGCACGTTGGCCATGCCCATGTCCGCGTCCAGGAGCACCGTCATCCGTCCCTGGCGCTGCCATTCCACGGCCAGATTGAGGGCCAGGCTCGTCTTGCCGACCCCGCCCTTGCCGGAGGTGACGGCCAGCACCCGGGCCACGCGCGGCTGCGGCAGCGCCACGGCCGCCGCGCCGGCATGGCGGGCGTGGATGGCCTTGAAGGCGGCCACTGCCTCTGGCACGAAAAGCAGGCGCCCCCCCACCAGAACCTTGGCTGGCAGCTCGCCGCTGTGCTCGGACTCGTAGAACCGCAGCTCCGCCTCCTCGAGGCCGGTCTGCCGGGCGAGATCGGCGATGGTCAACAAAGGGGCCAACGGCAACGCCTCAACCGGCCCCGGCCTGGGCCAGGGCCGCCTGGATGGTGGCGGTGAGATCATCCATGGCCAGGGGCTTCCGGAGGCAGGCAAAGGCGCCGCGCTCCTGCAGCTCCCGGACCTCGCCGGGGCTGGCCAGGCCGCTGGCCACCAGCACCTGGGTCTGCGGAAAGGCGCGGCGCAGGAGATGGACCATCTCCTGGGTGTCGGGGCCCGGCAGGCCGATGTCCAGGAGCAGCAGGTCGAAGGGCCTCTGGCGCAGCCGGCTGGCGGCCTCCACCCCGTCATCCACCCCCTCCACCTCGAAACCGGCCGTAGCCAGGCCCTCCTCCAGACTTCGCCGCAACGACCGGTCGCTGGCGGCCACCAGCAGGCGCCGCCGGACCGGCGCCGCCGGCTCCTCCCCGGATGGCGACTCCTCCGCCAGGGCCGCCTTCAAGGCCCGGAGACGGTTGGCCTTGTCCAGGGGCAGGCCGGCGGTGAAGACGCTGCCTGCCCCCTCCTTGCTGGTCACCCGCAGGAAGCCGCCATGCTGCTCCAGGATGGCATGGGCGATGGCCAGGCCAAGGCCTATGCCCTCTCCCTGGCTGCGGGTGGTGAAGAAGGGGTCGAAGATCCGCTCCAGCAGCGGTCTGGGGATGCCGGCGCCCGTGTCGGTGACCCGCACCGCCAGCATCGCCCCTTCCACCTGGGCAGCCACATGGACGGTGCCGCCCTTGGGCATGGCCTGGCGGGCGTTGGCGATGAGGGCGGCAAACACCTGCTCGATCTGGACCGGATCCACCATCACCGGCGGCAGATCGGGCGGCAGGTGGGTCTCCAGCTGCACGGTCGGCTCCTGGCCGTGCCCGGGCAAGGAGCTTTCGACCTTGGCCAGGATGGTGCCCAGGGACACCGGCTGGCAGTTGGGACGCGATGGCCGGGCAAAGCGCATGATCGCCTCGATGATGGTGGCGATACGCTCATGCTGCTCGGTGATCACCTGGAAGCGGGCCTGGGCCTCCGCCGCCTGCGGCCAGCCGGCCAGCTGGCGGGCCAGTATTTGCAGATTGAGGCTGGCAATGGTCAAGGGGTTGTTGATCTCGTGGGACATGCCGGCGGCCAGGCTCGCCACCGAGGCCAGGCGCTGGGAGATGAACAGCCGCCGCTGGCGCTCACCGGCCTCCCGGGCCGCCTGGGCCAGCTGGTCGCTCTGGCGGAGCAGGCGCTCCTCCAAGAGCAGCCGCTGGATCACCCCGCTCACCGTGGCCGCAAACCGCGTCACCTCCTGGCGACTGAGCTCCGCGGCCGAAGGGGAGCCGGCAAAGTCGACCAGGAGCTGGCCCAGGATCGGGCTGGCCAGCCAGGGGGATGGCCGCTCCGCCCGCAGGAAGGTGGAGCAGAGGGCGGAGCCGGCCACCATCACCAGGAGGCCCGATTGGACCTGGCTGCCCGCCTGGTCCTCGGCCAGGGCCTGGCCGAGGAGTCGCAAGGCCTCGGCCTCGATGGCCGAGCGATCACTGGCGGCGGCCGGGGTCGGGGCAGCGGCCAAGACCGGCATCCGGATCTCGTGCCGGGCCTGGCCGTCCACCATGACGCCGCAGAAGCCCTCGCCATCGGACTCCCGGATCATGGCCAGGACCCGGGACACCCGGAAGACCTCCTGGGCGCCTTGCGCCAGGATGCGGGCGGCCTCGCTGGCCGTGGCCGCGGTGGTCAACCGGCGCACGGTGGCGGTGGTGGCGGCCAGAAGGGTGTTGGCCTGGCGCGCTTGGCGCAGCTCCTCCTCGCAGGCCACCGCCTGGCTGCCCAGGCGCCGCCGGGCCTCGCTGGCCAGGCGGCCGAAGGCGGCCTCATCCCAGATGCCCAGGGCATATCCCAGCTCCTGCACCCGGTCCTGGGTGCTCTTCACCACCGCTTCCAGATCGGCTGCGGTCATGCCGTGGGCCAGGAGCAGGGCATCCAGGGCAAAATGGACCTGGTCGTGGCAGGAGGGCTCGCTGGCCAGAAAATAGCTGGAGCCCACCTGCTGGGCGACACAGACGAGATCCGCGAAATGGACCAACTGGTGGATGTGAGCGAGATCCGGGGGAATGACACCGCTCACCGGCTGGTGGTGCAGCCACATGGCCGCAGCCAGCGGGGCCGGGAAGCGCCAGCGCTCGGCCAGCAGCCGGCCCAGCTGGCCGTGGTCCAGGCCGAAGCAGGTTTTTTCCAGGTCCAACGGCAGGCCGGTGGCGAGTGGCTGGGAGCCCTGCTGGGAGAGTGCCTGGCACAGCTCGCCAAACTCCTTCGGGGCCTGGAGATAGAGCACAAGCTTGCCCAGGTCGTGCACCAGACCGGCCATGTAGGCTGCCTCTGGCTCGGCGAAGCCGAGACGGGCGGCCAGGGCCTCGGCGGTGCTGGCAACGCCGATGGAATGCAGCCAGAAGAGGGGCAGGCGCGGGGCCTCGTCTCGGATCAGCCCGGAGAAGCTGTCGAACACCGTGGCCGACAGAATGAGAGCCTTGACCACCTTGAGCCCGAGGAGGGCCGTGGCCCGGGACAGACTGCGGACCGTGCCACTGCCATAGAGGGGCGAGTTGGCGTAGGCCAGGATCCGGCTGCTCATCACCTGATCCTTGGCCAGAACCGCGCAGATGGCCTCCAGGCTGACCGTGTCGTCTTCCGCCAGGCGCATGGCCTCCAGGGCCAGGGCCGGCAGGGTCGGCAGGCGGTCGATGTCGATGAGGAGTCTTTTGGGGCCGGTCACGGTTCCACTGGTGCTCGATTGGAGGCCCTCCCGGCGGGAGGAGAAGGACAGGCTACGCGCAGGTCCCGCCGCCGGCCGGCGCGGGCGCAGACGTGATGGGGCCATCATACAGCATAAGAGGGGGCAAGGGCAATGAGGGAGCGCAGCTGGAGCTCCCGGCGAGGGTCACCCCTTGGGAGCACGCGGCGTAGCTGCCACCAGGGGCGGGGTGTCAGAATGCGGGAGGCTGGATCCGGAAAGGCTTCCTGGGGGACAGCCGGTAGGTGGAGAAGCCTCGCAGGTCCAGGGTAAAGATATCGCGGATCTGTCGCTCCTCGGCCACGGCCACCAGAGTGGCGTCCGCATAATCCATGGGGATGTCAGCATACTTGGCCATGAGGCCCAGACATCGCTCCAGGAGCGCCTGAGACATGGGGAGCAGCTCGGCTCCCCCCTGGAGAACAAGCTCCAGGGCCGGCTGCTGGGCCTGGAACGATGGCCCCAGGAGGTACACCACCTCGGTCAGGACAGCCTCGGTGGTGAAGAGTCGCCCCCGGAACCCTTGGAAGAATTCCAGACACCGAAGGTGGCTCCTCTCGCTCCGGTCGAGCAGGGCCACAAAAGGACCTGTATCGAGAAGCAGGTCAGCCATCGCGACGCAGCTTTCTGGCCAGATGCTGCCGGTGGGCTTCTCCCAGGTCATTGATGCCGGTCGCCACGGCGCCCATGAGGTGGCGCACCTTGTTGAACGGGCACGGCTCATCGGCCGCGGTTTCGGCCCTGATCAGCTGTTCCAGCGCCTCGCGCACCACATCCGACTTCCGGCAGTGCCGCTTCTTCGCGATGGCGGCAAGCTCGGCAGCAATCTGGCCCGGCAGTCTGACGGTCAGTTGTGCTTGCATGGCAGTCCTCCCGGCAGCGTCATGCAATACTATGCCGTTAGCATTGCACGGTCAAGCCACTTCCTCTGCTACTGCTCGTATACGATGCGGCCGCAGTCCCGGAGGTCATAGCCGCCCAGGCTGGCCAGGGTCTGCCGCAGCTCCCGGCTTTCCCGGAGGATGGCGAGCAGGGCCTGCACCTTGGCCTCGGCCAGGTGGGCCTTGGGGATGATGAGGTCGTAGCGCTCCTCGGCGACCGGCAGAAAATCGAGCCCCAGGGCCACGGCGGCAGCGCGGATGGCCAGACCGGTATCGGCGGCACCGGTGGCCACTGCCGAGGCCACCGCCATGTGGGTGTACTCCTCCCGCTGGTAGCCGGCGACGGCCGCCGGCTCGATGGCCAGGCGCTTCAGATGCAGGTCGGTCAACAGGCGGGTGCCGGCCCCCCGCTGGCGGTTGATGAAGCGCACCTCTGGCCGGACCAGGTCGGCAAAGCCGGTGATGCCCAGGGGGTTGCCGGGCCGGACCAGGAGGCCCTGCTGGCGAAAGGCCAGGTTGACCAGCACCAGGGGCAGGCCCGGCAGGTGACGCTCAAGATAGGGGACATTGAACTCGCCGCTGGCCTCGTCCAAAAGGTGGCTGCCGGCGCAGTGGGCCTCGCCCCGGCGGATGGCCATGATGCCGCCCAGGGAGCCGACATGGGCCGAGGCCAGACGGCAGTAAGGCCTTTGCCGGTGGAGCAGGTTGGCGATGACATCGAGGGCGTTGTCGTGGCTGCCGATCATGACCAGGGTGTTTTCCACCTCGTGCTGGGGCCGCAACAGCTCCACCTCCACCGTCTCGCCAGCCCCGATCCCCTCGGCTCCCGGCGGAATGGCCAGGATGCCATCCGCCTGCACCAGGCTCATGACCGCCCCGGCGCCCCGGCCGGACGGGGTGGCGAGGAGCTTGTCCCCGACCCGGCCCAGCTTGACCCGCACCAGCTCCAGCACCCCGAGCCGGGAGGCCAGGGGCCGGGAGAGGACGGCGAAGGCCCGTTCCGGCGGCAGGCTGGGGCAGCCGTGCAGGAGGTCGATGATCCCCCGGACAAAGAGGCGCAGGCACAGGAAGGTGGAGACCGGATAGCCGGGCAGGCCGATCACCGGCTTGCCGGCCACCGTGGCCAGGATCACCGGCTTGCCTGGCTTGATGTTGACGCCGTGCACCACCACCTCCCCCAGCTCGGCCAGGACCCGGGCGGTATGGTCCTCGCTGCCGGCCGAAGCACCGGCATTGACCAGCACGAGATCGTGCTCGGCCGCAGCACAGGCGACCGCCTGCCGCAGGCGGGCCGGATCATCCGGGGTGATGGGCAGCCGCCAGGGCGTAGCGCCCCACTCGGCAACCAGGCCGGCGATGATGCGGCTGTTGAGCTCGATGATGTTGCCGGGGCGTACGGGCGCCCCCGGCTCCACCAGCTCGCTGCCGGTGGGCAGAATGGCTACCCGTGCCTGGCGCCGTACGGCGACCTCGCCGCAGCCGGTGGCCAGCAAGGCCCCCAGGTCCACCGGCCGCACCCTTTGCCCCTCCGGCAGCACCAGCTCGGTGGCGACGATATCCTCGCCAATGGCCCGGATGTGCTGCCAGGGGGTGGCGGCGGCCACGATCTCCACCGCATCTTCCCCCACCGGCTGCACATCCTCGATCATGACCACGGCATCGAAGCCGTCGGGAAGCGGATGGCCGGTGTTCACCGCCACGAACTGGCGGCCCTCCACCAGCCGCACCGGGGAAGCCTCGCTGGCGCCCACCGTCTCCCGCACCCGCACCGCGATGCCGTCCATGGCGGCCCCATGGTAGAAGGGCGCCGACTGGCGGGCGAAGACCGCCTCGGCCGTCACCCGGCCCAGGGCCTGGTCGGCGGGCACGGTCTCGGCCGGCAGCGGCCCCAGGGCGCCGTGGCGGCCCAGGGCCTCGTACCAGAGACGCAAGGCCTCTTCCAGGGGCTGGTTGTCGAGAAAGCGGTTCGGACGATTCATGGGCATTCAGAGCCGCATCAGGCGGGCCGGGAGGAAGGGCCGGCGAGGAGCCCCACGACCGTAGGGGCAGCGTGCCCGCTCCCCCCCTTTGTCAAGCACCACCCCGATGCGCCGGGTCACGCGAACAGCTGCACGGCCACCATCTCGCCGGCCGGGATGCCCTCCCGGCTCTCGGGGACCACTACCCAGCCATCGGCCCGGACCAGGGTGGAGAGGCTGCCCGACTGGCCCAGGACCGGCCAGGCGGTGACCTCGCCGCTGCCGGCCTCGTCGGCCAGGGCCACCCGCACATAGTCCCGGCGGCCGGCGGCGGAGCGGATGTGCCGCATCAGGCGGGCGGGCAGGCAGGGCCGCCGGGGTGGGGCCTCCTCGCCGGCCAGCCGCAGGATGAGCGGTCGGACAAAGACCTCGAAGGCCACGGCGGCCGAGACCGGGTGGCCGGGCAGGCCGAAGACCGGCTTGCCGGCCGCCAGGCCAAAGATCACCGGCTTGCCCGGCTTCATGCGCACGCCATGGACCAGCACCCCGGGCGGGCCCAGGCGGTCGATGATCCTGGCCCCCAGGTCCCGGCTGCCCACCGACGAGCCGCCGGAAAAGAGCACCAGATCGGTCTCGGCCAGGGCCTGGGCCAGGGCGGCCAGAAGTCGCTCCTCCTCGTCGGGGAGGATGCCGTACCGCTGCACCGCCGCCCCCAGGCCAGCGGCCAGGGCGGCCAGGGTGACCGAATTGCAGTCCCGGATCCGGCCTGGTCCGGGCGCCTCTTCATAAGGCACCAGCTCATCGCCGGTGGCCAGAATCCCCACCGTAGGCTGCGCCCGGACCGAAAGCCCGGTGACCCCCAGGGCAGCCAAGAGCCCCAGATCCTGGGGCCGCAGCCGGCGGCCGGCCGGCAGCACCTCCTGGCCTCGGCCGACATCCTCGCCCGGGAGCATGACATGGCGGCCCGGGGCCACCGGCGCCGTGACCTCGATGAGGCCCGCGTCCACCGGCACCGCATGCTCCAGCATCAGCACCGCATCGGTGCCCGGGGGCAGCAGGCCGCCGGTACTGATCGTGAAGCAGGCACCGGGGGCCGGTCCTGCCGCCGGCTGCACGCCCATGGCCACCTCGCCCGTGACCGCCAGATAGGCCGGCAGCCCCTCCGAGGCGCCGAAGGTCTCCGCAGCCCGCACCGCAAACCCGTCCATGGTGGAGCGCGGATGGGCTGGCAGGTCCTCGGGGGCGGTCACGGCGGCGGCGCTCACCCGGCCCAGGGCCGCCAGCAGGGGCACCGTTTCCCGGCCGGCCACGGCCGGGGGCGCCGAGGCAAGGATCCGCTCCCCGGCCTCGGCCACGGTCAGGTTCATGGCCCGGCCCAGCATGTCCCGGGTCGGTTGTCCTGTGAGGAATTCCTTGTTGGACATTCTGCGGCTCTTAGGCCATGGCGATCTTGGCGAGCACCTGCTCGAGGTCGGCCAGGCTCTTGCCCAGGGGCTCCGTGACCGCCTCGCCGTCCTCCTTGACGAAGACGATCTCCATCTCGGCGATGAGCTGGGTGAGATCCTGGCGGTAGCGCTCCAGTCGCCCTTTCAGGAGGCGGGCCAGGTGGCTGCGCCGGGCGCAGCCCTCCAGCAGCCGTTCCAGCTCCGCGGCGCTGGTGACCAGGGTGGCGGTGGAAAGGACCTGGATGACCCGGGGCAAGAGATGCCGGCGGTCGGCCATGGCGGCGGCGGACGGAATGGGCATCCAGGAGAGCATCAGGGTCAGCATGCCGAAAAAGCCGGAGAACAGGCTGTCCAGGATCTCGTTGGCCATGGCCTCCGGCTGCATGGGGCCGGCGGTTACGGCCAGCGCCGCCACCGCCCGGGGCACCTCCCGCTCCAGGGCAGTGGCGATGGTCTCCAGGCGCTCCAGCACCCCGAAGGTGGCCCTGACCCCTTCTATGTGGTAGCTGCGCTTGGACAGGCTCCAGACCAGCCGCTCCACGGTCTCGGCCATGCGGGCCACGCCGGTGAGCACATCTCCGAGGCCGATGCCCGCCACCGAGGCCAGGGCCGCCTCCACCTCCGCCAGGCTCTCGAGATCCTCCCGGCAGCGGCTGACGTAAACCTCCACCTGGCCTGCGATGCGGTCCAGCAGGCGGCCGATGACCGCGGCAAACCCTTTCACGATGTCCACCGCCATCATGGGCAGCCGGCCCTCCCGCATGAGGTTGTCCACCGTCAGGGTCAGACGGCTCCGCAGGGCCTCGACCCGGTCCAGATGGTCGGCGAGGGACTTGTGCCGGACCGCAAACCACAGCGCGGCGGCCGCGGTGACAAAGCGCCGCCGGTCCTGCTCCTGGTGCAGGCGCAGCTCCGCCAGCTGCACCAGGGCCTCCATGGAGACCTGGTTGCGGACCCGGGCGGCCGCAGCCTCCAGCAGCTTGGCATGGCTGGTCAAGGCGTCCAGGTCGGCCTGGATCTTCCGGTAGCCGTCCCGGATCACCCCGAGGATGACCCCGATCTCCTGGCCCCGCTGCACGTCGGCCAGGGTCTTGTCCACCAGCCGCCGCAGGTTCTCCACCTCCAGCGGCAGGGCCGCGAGCCGGCGGCGGCAGGAGACCTGGGCCGCCTTGATCACCTCCGGCTCCATGCCCAAAAAGCCGAAGAAGAGGCTGTGCCGGTCCACATCCACCATCAGCCATTCCTGGAGCTGCGGCTTCCCCTGGACCGCCGTCACCTGCTCCCGGATCCCGGCCAGGGCGGTCCCGAGCTGACCCAGGAAGCCCGCCAGATCAGGGCGCTCTGCCGGGCTCATGGCACCCCTCCCAGATAGGCGGCCCGCACGGCGGGATCGGCCAACAGCTCCGCCCCGCTGCCGCTCCTGACGATGCGGCCGGTTTCCATGCAATAGGCCCGGTGGGCGATTGCCAGGGCCAGGGCCGCGTTCTGCTCCACCAGCAGGATGGCTGTGCCCTGCTGGTGGATCGCGGCCACTGTGGCAAAGATCTGCCGGATGACCAGGGGCGCCAGGCCCATGGAGGGCTCGTCCAGGAGCAAAAGCCGGGGCCGGGCCATGAGCGCCCGGCCGATGGCCAGCATCTGCTGCTCGCCGCCGGACAGGGTGCCGGCCAGCTGCCGGGCCCGCTCCGCAAGCACCGGGAACAGGGCCATGATCTGCTGCCGATCCTCCCGGATGGCCGGCCGATCCCGCCGCAGATAGGCCCCCAGCTCCAGGTTCTCCGCCACGCTCATGCGGGGGAAGATGCGGCGGCCCTCGGGCACCTGGGCGATGCCCATGGCGGCGATGGTGTGGGGGGGCAGGTTGTTGAGCAAGTGGCCAGCGAAGCGGATGCTGCCGGCCCGGGGCGCCGGCTGGCCGCAGATGGTCATGAGGGTGGTGGATTTGCCGGCCCCGTTGGCGCCGATGAGGGCCACGATCTCACCCGCGGCCACCGACAGCGAGACGCCCTTCAGGACCTGGACGTGGCCGTGGCCAGCCTGGACGTCCTCCATCTGGAGCAATGGCTGGGACGGGGCGCTGGCGGTCATGCGGCCGCACCCAGATAGGCGGCGATCACCCGGGGGTCGGCGGCCACCTCCCGCGGTGGACCGGCGGCAATGATCTGACCCCGGTCCATGACCAGCACGGTGTCGGAGATGGCCATCACCAGCCGCATGTCATGCTCGATGAGCAGCACGGTGAGGCCGGATTCGCCGGCCAGCCGGCGGATCAGGGCCTCCATTTCCCGGGTCTCGCTGGGATTGAGTCCGGCCGCCGGCTCGTCCAGCAGCAGGAGCAGGGGCTCGGTGGCCAGGGCGCGGGCGATCTCCAGACGCCGCTGATCACCGTAGGGCAGGGTCCGGGCCAGTTCCTGGGCCCGGTGGGCCAGGCCCACCCGGGACAGGCAGGCAAACGCCCGGCGGACGATCCGCTCCTCCTCCTGCCGCACGCTTGCCGGCCGGAAGATCGCCCCCAGGATGCCGGCCTGGCTGCGGACATGCTGGCCGACCATGACGTTCTCCAGGGCGGTCATGCTGGCAAAGAGGCGGATGTTCTGGAAGGTGCGGGCAAGACCCAGACGGGTCACCTGGTGGGGCTTCCGGCCGGACAGCCGCCGGGGCCGAGCAGAAGAGCCCAGCCACCAGACCTCGCCGCCGGAGGGCTGGTAGAGACCGGACAGGCAGTTGAAGACCGTGGTCTTGCCGGCGCCGTTGGGACCGATGAGGGCGGTGATCCGTCCCCGGGGGATGGCAAAGGAAAGCTCGCTTGCCGCCACCACGCCGCCGAAGCGCTTGCACAGGCGCTCCACCCGCACCAGATCCTCGCCGCCGGCGGTCATTGGCGGTGCACCTCGGCCAGGCTCTGGCGGTCCTGCTCCAGGCTGCGGCGATCGTCCGGATGGAGGTCGTAGATGCGGCGCCGGGCTGGCAGCAAGCCCTCGGGCTTGACGATCATGAGCCCCACCATCACGGCGGCGAAGATGAGCATGCGGAAGCCGGCCAGCTCCCGCACCAGCTCCGGGATGATGACCACGGCCAGGGCGGCGCAGGTTACGCCGGCGGTGGAGCCCATGCCCCCCAGCACGACGATGGCCAGGATGGTGGCCGACTCGATGAAGGTGAAGGATTCGGGATTGACAAAGCCCTGGCGGGCGGCATAGACGGCGCCGGCAAGGCCGGCCCAGGCGGCGCCCAGGCCGAAGGCCGCCAGCTTGGTCAGGGTGGTGTCGATGCCCATGGCCGCGCAGGCGATCTCGTCCTCCCGCATGGCCACCCAGGCCCGTCCCAGCCGGGACTCCTTGAGGCGCTCCACCACGAGCATGGTGCCGGCCATAAGCCCCAGCACCAGAAGATAGAGGAAGATGAGCCGGTGGCCGGCATCGTAATCGAGGCCGAAGAACTGGTGGAAGGTGTGGCCGCCGTCCCGGGCGACCCGGCTCATCTCCAGGCCGAAGAGGCTGGGCCGGGGGATGCCCATGATGCCGTTCGGCCCGTTGGTGAGGGAGTCCCAGTTGTTGAGCACGATGCGGATGATCTCGCCGAAGCCCAAGGTGACGATGGCCAGGTAGTCGCCCTTGAGACGGAGCACCGGAAAGCCCAGCACCAGACCGGCGAGACCGGCCGCCAGGCCGCACACCGGCAGGGCCATCCAGAAGGACCAGTCGCAGTACTGGTACAACAGGCCGTAGCCATAGGCGCCCACCGCGTAGAAGGCCACATAGCCCAGATCCAGAAGACCGGCCAGACCGACGACGATGTTGAGGCCCAGACCCAGGACCACATAGATGCCGGCCAGGGTGGCGACGTCGATGGCGGTGCGGGAGACGAAGGGCGCGAAGGGGAAGGCTGCCGCCAGCCCGAAAAGGACGGTCAGGGTCAGGGCTGGCCAGCGGCGGCCCTGCTGCCAGGCCCTGGCCAGTCGCTGCCGGCCGTGGCTGGTCAGCTGGGAAAGACGCAGGCCCAGATGATGGCAGCCGGCGACAAGAACGGCCAGACGGGCCAGGAAGACGCCGGCGACGATGATCCCCAGATCGTCCAGCTGCCAGTGCAGCCGCGGCTGCCGCTCATAGCCTGGCACCAGATCAAAGGCCACCAGCGGGCTGGCCAGAAGGCCCAGCCACAGGGCGTCCCGGAGGGCGGTGGCCAGGGCCCGGCAGCGGCTGGGGCGCCCGGCCATCAGACCTTCTCCATGTGGGGCCGGCCGAGGATGCCGGTCGGCCGGACGATGAGCACCAGGGCCAGGATGCCGAAGGAGAAGACATCCTTGAGCTCGGTGCTGAGGTAGGCGGAGGTCATGGCCTCGATGAGGCCCAAAAAGACGCCGCCCAGCATGGCGCCGGGCACCGAGCCGATGCCCCCCAGGACCGCGGCGGTGAAGGCCTTGATGCCGGCCAGAAAGCCGATGGAGAAGTTCACGAGCCCGTAGTGCAGCGACACCAGCACCCCGGCCAGGGCAGCCAGGGCCGAGCCGAGGATGAAGGTCTGGCCAATGGTGCGGTCCACATCCACCCCCAGCAGGGCGGCCATGACCTGATCCTGCTCCAGGGCCCGCATGGCCATGCCGGTCCGGGTGAGCCTGATGAAGAGGCCCAGGCCCGCCATGACCGTCACGGTGACGGCCACCAGGATCGCCTGGACATAGCTCACCTGGATGGGCAGCCGGGAATCGGCCAAGAAGACGAAGCCGCCCGGCAGAAGCGGCGGCAGGGCCAGGTCCTTGGCGCCCTGGGCCAGCTGCACCGCGTTCTGGAAGAACAGAGACATGCCGATGGCCGAGATCAGGGGGGACAGCCGCGGCGCCCGCCGCAGCGGCCGGTAGGCGATCCGCTCCATGGTCCAGCCGTAGGCCGCGGTCACGACCACCGCCACCAGCAGGGCCAGGAAGAGGGCCACCGGCGTGGAGGAGATGCCGAAGACCGCTGCCAGACCGATGGTGATGATGCCCAGATAGGCACCGATCATGTAGATCTCGCCGTGGGCAAAGTTGATCATCCCCAGGATGCCATAGACCAGGGTGTAGCCGATGGCGATGAGGGCGTAGATGCTGCCCAGGGTGATGCCGTTGGCGAGCTGTTGAACGAAATAGAGCATGGACCATCCCGGAGCGGCAGGCCCCGCTCTTGCCGCGGCGCCGGCGCCAAACGACCGCCCCGAAGGAGCGGTCGCTGGCGCACCGGCCAGGAGGCCTGGCAGCGGAACGAAGACGGCGGGCTATTCCGGCAGCTCGGCGTAGGTGCCGCCCTGCCAGCGGTAGATCACGTAAGGGCTGGCGGACAGATCCCCCTTGGCGTCGAAATGGAGGGTGCCGAGCACCGTCTCGAAGGGGTGAGCCTTCATGAAGGCGCTGACCTTGCCGGCGTCGGTGGAACCGGCACCATCCATGGCCGCGGCCAGGACCTGGAGCGCCGCATAGCTCAACAAGGTGTACCCCTCGGGATCATACTGCTCCTGGTCCCGGAACTCCGCCACCAGGGCCTGAGCGCCCGGCAGCTTGCGGGGATCCGACTGGAAGGTCATGAGCACCCCGTCGGCGGCCGGGCCGGCGATGTCGGCAAAGGCCTTGTCGACAATGCCGTCGCCGGACATGAAGGGGGCGGCCAATCCCTGGTCCCGGGCCTGGCGGAGCAGCAGGGCCGCCTCGGCATGCAGGCCGCCGAAGTAGATGAAATCGACCCCCTGGGCCTTCATCTTGCTCACCAGGGCCGAGAAGTCCTTGTCGCCGATGGAGATGCCCTCGTAGAGCACCTCGGTCTTGCCGCGGGCCGCCAGGGCCTTCCTGGTCTCATCGGCCAGGCCCTGGCCGTAGGTGGTCTTGTCGTGGATCACCGCCACCCGGCTGGCCTCGGAGCGCTCGGCGATGTAGCGGGCCGCGGAGCCGCCCTGCTGGTCGTCCCGGCCGCAGACCCGGAAGAGGGTGGCAATCCCCCGTTCGGTCACCGCCGGATTGGTGGAGGCCGGGGTGATCTGGAGCACCCCCTCCTCGGCGTAGACCTCCGAGGCGGGCAGGGTGGAGGAGGAGCAGAAATGGCCGATCACCGCCGCCACGCCCTGGTTGGCCAGATAATTGGCCACCGCCCGGGCCTGCTTGGGGTCGCAGGCATCATCGCCCGGCACCAGCTCCACGCTCTTGCCCAGGATGCCGCCCCGGGCGTTGACATGCTGGACCGCCAGCTTCGCCCCCTTGCTGAGCTGGGCGCCGAACTGGGCGTAGGAGCCGGTGATCGGGCCGGCCACCGCGATCCGAATGCTGTCGGCGGCCGCCGCCGGCCGGGCCAGGAAGAGGCCGGCAGCCGCCAGGCTGGCGGTCAGGGCCAGTCCCTTGACGATGCGCAGCATGGTCATGGCATACCTCCTTCGGGGGATGGACAACTGGACGGCCCATGAGGCCAACAGCGCAAGAAGGCGCCGTTTTTGGTCCATTTCCTACGGCTGGGCCAGACTACCCGAAGCCCCGCCGGCTTGTCAAGGCGCCGCGGCAAAGAGCTTACTCCGGCACCGAGCCTCGGACCGCGGGCGCCCAAAGGGCCATTCTTTTGCCTTGACAGTCTGTTCATCCTTTGGTAGATGCGTTAAGCGGTGGGGAGTCTTTTGTCGAACTGCATCAACAACGAAGAAAAGGGGGACAAAACGATGACAAGAAGCAGAACGAGATTCACCCTGCTCATATGCGCCATGGGCCTGTTCGGGCTCCTGGGCCTTGGTGCCGCCACCTCGGCCCAGGCCAGCACCTACAACTTCCTCAACCTCACCGCCAACGATCCCGGCAATGCCGCGGCCGGCGAGGCGCAGCTCGGCCTGGAGGTGACGGACCTGGGCGGGCAGCAGGTGCTTTGGCGGGTCTCGAACACCGGCACGGTGACCTCGGTGGTGGAGCAGGTCTTCTGGGACCTGCCGGCCAGCCTGTCTTACGAGCTGGAATTCGGCGGCGGCGGGGGAGGCGCTGTCAGCTTTTCTGAGGACAACCATCCAGGCAACCTGCCAGGGGGCAACAGCATCGGTTTTGAGACCAGCGTCTCGTTCAGTGCCGACTCGCCGGCCCCCACCAAAGGCGTTGGGCTGGGGGAGTACGCGGATTTCCGGATGACGATGGACGGGCCCGCGACCTATGCTGACATCATCGCCAGCCTTGCCACCGGCGAGACCAGGCTCGGCCTGCATGTGATCAGCTTCCCGAACGGGGGGAGTGAAGGGTTTGTCAATGCGGTGCCGGTGCCGGGCAGCCTGCTGCTGCTGGGCTCCGGTCTCGTGGGCCTGCTGGGGCTGCGCCGGCGGCCCCGAGGCTGAATCTTTCCGGACCGCCATTCCCGGACCAGTCGGCTGGTCTTGGCCCGTGCGCTGCTGCCAGCAGCCCACGGGCCTTTCTTCGTGGTGTGCCTGGCATGACAGGGGGGTCTTGCATCGTGACGGACATTCGGGTGGGGGTGATCGGGGTCGGCTATCTGGGCTATTTCCATGCGGAAAAGTACGCCCGCCTGCCCGGGGTGCAGTTGGTGGGGGTGGTGGACCGGAGCGACGAGCGGGCGGCCCAGGTGGCCGAGACCTTCGGCACCCGGGCCTTCCGGGACTACCGCGACCTTCTGCCCCTGGTGGACGCGGTGAGCGTGGTGGTGCCCACCGTGGCCCACTACCCGGTGGCCACCGCCTGCCTTTCCGCCGGACGGCATGTGCTGCTGGAAAAGCCCATGACCACCACCCTGGCCGAGGCCGACGAACTGATCGCCATGGCTCAGCGGCAGGGGCTGGTGCTGCAGATCGGCCATCTCGAGCGCTACAACCCGGCCCTCCTCGCCATGGAGGGCCACCTGACCCGGCCGATGTTCATCGAGAGCCACCGGATCGGGCCCTTCAAGCCCCGGGGCACCGACGTGGATGTGGTTCTGGATCTCATGATCCATGACATCGATATCGTCTTGTCCCTGGTGCCGGCTGACCTGTCCTTCATGCACGCGGTGGGAGTGCCGGTGGTCACCCCCAGCACGGACATCGCCAACGTCCGGATGGTGTTCGCCAACGGCTGCACCGCCAACCTCACCGTCAGCCGGGTCTCCCGGGAGACCATGCGCCGGGTGCGCATCTTCCAGCCCAAGACCTACATCTCCGTGGACTACGCCACCAGGAAGATCTTTGTCGTCCGGCTGGCCGACACCCTGGGGCCGGACGGGCTGCCGGACCGGGAGGTCCAGGAGCTGGCCTTCGGCGACCACGATGCCCTGGCCGCCGAGGTGGCGGATTTCGTGGACGCCGTCCGCCGCGGCCGGCCGCCGAAGGTGGACGGCGCCGCCGGCCGCCGCGCCCTGGCTGTGGCTCTGGAGATCATGGCCCAGATCCGGGGGCAGATCGATCGCTACCGCCAGGAGCTGGGCCTCGGTGCGCCCTGACCAGCCTCCCCGGGTGATGATCGTGGCCGGCGAGGCCTCCGGCGACCTGCACGCCGGCGCCCTCCTGCGGGCCATGCAGCAGCAACGGCCAGGCCTCGCGGCCTCCGGCATGGGCGGCCCGCAGCTGGCCGCCGCCGGCTGCCGCCTCCTGGTGGACGCCGGTCGCCTGGCCGTGGTGGGCCTGGTGGAGGTCCTGGGGGTGCTGCCCGGGATCCTGACCGCCTGGCGCCGCCTGACCGGCGAGCTGCGGCGCCAGCGGCCCGACCTCCTCATCCTGGTCGACTACCCGGACTTCAACCTGCTCCTGGCCCGCCGCGCCCGGCAGCTGGGCATCCCGGTCTTCTATTACATCAGCCCCCAGATCTGGGCCTGGCGCTCCGGTCGCGCCCGGAGCATCCGCCGCCTGGTGGATCGCATGGCGGTGATCCTGCCCTTCGAGGCCGCCTTCTACCGCCGCCGGGGGATGCCGGTGGACTTCGTGGGCCATCCGCTCCTGGACACGGTACGGCGGACCATGCCCCGGGCCCGGATGCGGCAGCGTCTGGGGGTGGAGCCGGACCAGCCCCTCGTCGCCCTGCTGCCCGGCAGCCGGCGCCGGGAGCTGGCGGCCCTGCTCCCCGATTTCCTGGCCGCCGGCCGCCTGATCAGCCAGACCCTGCCCCGGGCCCGGTTCCTCCTGCCCCGGGCCCCCACCCTGGGGCCAGACGACCTGGCACCGTTTCTTGCGGCGGCGGGGGACCTGGACCTGCTGGTAGCGGCGGATCTGGGCTACGACGGCCTGGCGGCAGCCGACTTCGCCCTGGCCGCCTCGGGCACCGTCACCCTGGAGCTGGCCATCCTCGGCGTGCCCATGGCGGTGGCCTACCGCCTGGCCCCCCTGACCTGCTGGCTGGGCCGGCGGCTCATTCGGGTGCCCCACATCAGCCTGGTCAATCTGGTGGCCGGACAGGCGGTGGTGCCGGAGCTGCTGCAGGAGGCGGTCACGCCGGCAGGCCTGGCGGCTGCTGCCTTGTCGGTCCTGGCCGACCGGCAGCAGCAGATGACGATGCGGGAAGGTCTTGCCCGGGTGCGGAGTCTGCTCGGGGAGGCCGGGGCCTCAGAGCGGGCCGCCCGCCTGGCCCTGGGGCTCATCGCCCCGTGAGGCCGCAAGCGGCCAGCCCAGCTGGCGCAGGCCCTCGTAGAGGACGATGCCGGCGGCCACCGCCAGGTTGATGCTGCGCACCTCCGGATGGGCCATGGGGATGGTCAGGCAGCGGTCGGCGTAGGCGGTGAGAAGATCGTCCGGCAGGCCCTTCGTCTCCTTGCCGAAGACCAGAAGATCGCCGGGCGCAAAGCGGGCCGCGGTGTAGGGCCGGCTGACCTTCTTGGACAGAAGGTGCAGCCGGTGGCGCTCGCTGGCGGCGAGGAATGCCGCCAGGCTTTCCCAGTAGCGGATCCGCACCAGGTGCCAGTAGTCGAGACCGGCCCGCTTCAGGGACCGGTCGTCGGTGCGGAAGCCCAGGGGCCGCACCAGATGGAGACAGGCACCGGTGGCGGCGCACAGGCGGGCGATGGTGCCGGTGTTGGGAGGGATCTCCGGCTCCACCAGGACGATGGACAAAGGCGAGCTGATCACGACCTGGCGCGATCGGCGGGTACGACGGAGCAGGCCGAGGCTACAGCAGCTTCAACGGGCTTTCCCCGCGGTACAAGAGCCGCTCCTCGTCCAGGATCCGGGAGTCGGAGCCGGTGGCCAGGCGGGACCCCAGGTTGCGGGCCAGCTGCTGGAAGGCGGTCCGGTCCTTGCCGCCCAGGATCAGGCGGGGCCGGAACTGGTGGGACAGGGGGTCGCGGAAGGTGCCGTTCTCCTCGATCCGGTAGTCGACGTGGGGGCCGGTGGACATGCCGGTTGAGCCGACGAAGCCGATGATGTCCTTCTGCTGCACCCGGCTGCCCCGCTTGATGCCGCTGGCGAACCGGGACAGGTGGGCGTAGGAGGTCTTGAAGCCGCCGGCATGGGCGACGATCACCTGCTTGCCGTAGCCGCCGTTGTAGCCGGCAAAATCAACCACGCCCCCGGCAGTGGCCTGGATGGGGGTGCCGCTGGGGGCGGCGAAATCCACCCCGAGGTGGGGCCGGATGCCGCCCAGGATCGGATGCTTGCGGTAGCGGGTGAAGGTGGAGGTGACCCGGCCGAAGGGCACCGGCGAGCGCAGGAAGGTGGTGCCCACGCTTTCGCCCCTGGCATCGAAGTAGAGGGTCTCCCCCTGGCTGGTGTAGGCGTAGCCCTCGTGGATCTTGCCCTCGTTCTCGTAGCGGGCGGCCAGGATCTGGCCGAAGCCCACCGTCTCCTCGCCCTTGCGGTAGCGCTCCACCACCAGGGCGAAGCGGTCTCCGGGCTGGGGCTCGGTGTTGAAGTCGATGGCCGAGCCAAAGATGTCGACAAAGGCAAAAAGGAGGGCGTGGGAAAGCCCCTGGGCCTCAAAGGCCTCAAACAGAGAGCGCTCCACAGTGCCGGTCAGGCGGACCGTTTCGCGCACCAGCTCCACCGGCAGCCGCTTGGTCTCGTACCGGTCTCCGGTCCGGCACACCGTGTAGGTCTCCAGGGCGCCGGCCTCGAAGCGGCAGGCGGCAAGATCGCCCTCCGGATCCAGGGTGACCTCCAGGCGCTGGCCCGGACGCAGGCGGCGGAAGTCCAGGTGGTCATCCAGAAGGTCGATGATCTGCCGTTGCCGCTCACCGGACAGGCCGAGACGGCCGAGAAAGGCGGCAAAGCCTTCTCCCCGCTCCAGCTCGCCGGCCAGGACGGTCTCCCGGGGTGCCGGCGGCTCGGCCTCCGCACCGGGCCGCACCGGGCTGGTCGCCAGACTGGGCTGCTCGTCGAGCTGCAGGAGCATGGGCACCGGCTGGGACCGTTGGTCAGCGGCCGGCGGCAGCCTGGGCTTCTTGTCGTAACGGATACCGATGAAGGTGATGCAAAGGGAAAGGAGAACGATGACGGCGGCGGGGTGATTTTTGAGGAGTCGGGTCATGCGGTGTCTTCCTTGCCGGTCTGGAGATTGGCGGCTTGGGGATCGGCACCGGACAGTCCGGAACCACTTCGGGGTCGTATAACAGAACGGGCGGAGGATGGCAAGACACTTTTTGCCCTGTGCAGGCGCCGGGAAAGCATTCTTGGGCCGCTCTTCCTCCATCTTGGTGCTGCGGCATCTGCACAAAGCCCCCCGCCAGGGGACTGCCCCAGGCACCTGCTGGCGTGCCGACAGCTCGGCCGGCACGCCTGCCCGACGATGGAGGCCTGCTTTTTGTCTTTGATTTTTTCTCCGGCCGCGGTAATTGTTGGGGCTTGCCAAGGCTGCCCCCGGCATGGAGATGGCAGCCACTGTGGCCGATGGCTCAAGACCGGCCCTGGTCCGCGATCATGGAGGACAGGAGAACAGGACGCAGATGTCACTCATCGTGCAGAAGTTCGGCGGCACCTCGGTGGCCAATCCGGACAAGATCAAGGCGGTGGCCGCCCGGGTGGCCGAGTACAAGAAGAAGGGACACGACATGGTGGTGGTGCTGTCCGCCATGGCCGGCGAGACCAACCGCCTGGTGGCCCTGGCCCAGGCCATGCAATACCGGCCCGACCCCCGGGAGATGGATATGCTGCTCGCCACCGGTGAGCAGGTGACCGTGCCGCTTTTTGCCATGGCCATGAAGGCCCTGGGTCTGGACGCCGTCTCCTTCCTGGGCTCCCAGGTGCGCATCCTCACCGACGCCATGCACACCAAGGCCCGGATCCTGGCCATCGACCAGGCCCGGATCCGGGACGAGCTGGCCGCCGGCCGGGTGGTCACCGTCGCCGGCTTCCAGGGGGTGACCGGCGGCGGCGACGTCACCACCCTGGGCCGGGGCGGCTCCGACACCACCGCCGTCGCCCTGGCCGCTGCCCTGGCGGCTGACACCTGCGAGATCTTCACCGATGTGGAGGGCGTCTACACCACCGATCCCAACCTGTGCCCGGAAGCCAGGAAGATCGACCGCATCTCCTACGATGAGATGCTGGAGCTGGCCAGTCTCGGCGCCAAGGTGCTGGATATCCGCTCGGTGGGCTTTGCCAAGCGCTACAAGGTGCCGTTGCACGTCCGTTCCACTTTTGTCGCGACCCCCGGAACCTGGGTGGTGGAGGAGGATCAGCTCATGGAGTCCATGCTGGTATCAGGCGTCACCTACAGCAAGAACGAGGCCCGGATCACCATTGCCAAGGTGCCGGATCGGCCCGGCATCGCGGCCCGGATCTTCTCGCCGGTCTCCAAGGCCGGCATCCTGGTGGACATGATCATCCAGAACACCCGGGCCGGCGAGATGACGGATCTCACCTTCACCGTGCCCCGGGGCGACTACGAGACCGCCCTGGAGATCGTCAAGAAGGTGGCGGACGAGATCGGCGCCGAGCAGGTCTCCGGCGCCGAGCGCATCGCCAAGGTCTCCATCGTCGGGGTCGGGATGCGCAACCATCCAGGGGTGGCCACCACCATGTTCCAGACCCTGGCGAAGGAAGGCATCAACGTCCAGATGATCAGCACGTCGGAGATCAAGATCTCCTGCGTCATCGACGAGAAATACACCGAGCTGGCCGTGCGGGCCCTGCACGAGGCCTTCGGCCTCCATGCCGGCAAGGCCCCGGTGGCGGCGGGAGCCTGAGGGGAGGGACGGAGGACGCTGGGGGAGGGAGACGAGCATGGCCGAGCGCATCAGCATCTACGACACCACCCTGCGGGACGGCACCCAGGCCGAGAACTTCAACCTCTCCCTGGAGGACGCGGTCCGCATCTGCCTGAAGCTCGACGAGCTGGGAATCGATTTCATCGAAGGCGGCTGGCCGGGCGCCAATCCCAAGCACGCCGAATTCTTCCGGGAGATCCGCAGCTACCAGCTCCGGCATGGGGTGGTGACCGCCTTCGGCTCCACCCGCCTCCACCGCAACCCGGCCCACGAGGACGCCAACCTCAAGGCCCTGGTGGCGGCCCGCACCGAGGCGATCACCATCTTCGGCAAGACCTGGGACGTCCACGTCCGGGACGCCCTGCGCATCGGCCTGGACGACAACCTGGCCCTCATCGAGGACTCTCTGGCCTTCCTCCGGCCCCAGGTCCGCCATCTGTTCTACGATGCCGAGCACTTCTTCGACGGCTACAAGCGCAATCCGGAATATGCCCTGGCCACCCTGGATCGAGCGGTGGCCGGCGGGGCCGACTGTCTGATCCTCTGCGACACCAATGGCGGCACCTTGCCCTTCGAGGTGCCGGAGATCATGGCCGCGGTGCGCCGCCACCTGGGTGAAGGGGTCGCCCTGGGTATCCACGCCCACAACGACTCGGAGACCGCGGTGGCCACCTCCCTGGTGGCGGTGACCCAGGGTGCCTCCCAGGTGCAGGGCACCTTCAACGGCTACGGCGAGCGGTGCGGCAACGCCAACCTCACCTCCATCATGCCGGCCCTGACCCTGAAGATGGGCTACACCTTCTTCGCCGCCGACCAGCTGACCCGTCTGGCGGAGGTCTCCCGTTTCGTCAACGAGCTGGCGAACCTGCCGCCCAACAAGTACCAGCCCTATGTGGGCGCCTCGGCCTTTGCCCACAAGGGCGGCGTCCACGTCAGCGCCGTGCAGCGCAACCCCCTGACCTACGAGCATATCGAGCCGGAGCAGGTGGGCAACATCCGCCGGGTGCTCATCTCCGAGCTGTCCGGCCGCAGCAACATCCTGTCCAAGGCCAAGGACTTCGGCATCGATATCGCCAGCACCGATCCGGTGGTGGCCGGCATCCTCGCCGATCTCAAGACGTTGGAGAACCAGGGCTTCCAGTACGAAGGCGCCGAGGCCTCCTTCGAGCTGCTCATGCGCCGCGCCATGGGCACCCACCGCCGCTATTTTGATCTGTTGGGGTTCCGGGTCATCGATCAGAAGGACCGGGACGACGATCATCCCCAGGCCGAGGCCACCATCCGCATCAAGGTCGGGGGCGACACCGTCCACACCGCCGCCCTGGGGGAAGGCCCGGTGAACGCCCTGGACAAGGCCCTGCGCAAGGCCCTGACCCGCTTCTACCCGGATCTTGCCCAGATGAAGCTGGACGACTACAAGGTGCGGGTGCTGCCGGGTGTGGTCGGCACCGGCGCCCGGGTGCGGGTGCTCATCGAGTCCTCGGACCACGAGGCCCAGTGGGGCACGGTGGGGGTCTCCCACGACATCCTGGAGGCCAGCTGGCAGGCCCTGGTGGACAGCATCACCTACAAGCTCATGCGGGACGAGCAGAAGCGTGCCGCCACAGTCCAGCCTCGGGAAGGATAGGGGACCCGACTACCGCCCGCTGGTGCTGGCGGCCTTGGCGGTCCTCGTTGTGATGGCCGGGGCGACCGGCCTGCTTGCGCCGCCCTGGCACCGCCGGCCGCCCCCCCGGCCAGCGCCCCCACCCATTCTCGACCCTCTGCCGGCTCGCCTGCTGCCCCTGTTCTTTCAGCCGATTCCCCTCAACCGGGCCGACGTGCCGGCCCTGGTCGCCATCCCGGGGATCGGCCCGCAGCTGGCGGCGCGGATCGTCGCCCGCCGGCAGGCCCGGGGCGGCCGCTTCGACTCCCTGGACCAGCTCCTGGAGGTGGATGGCATCGGACCTGCCCGGCTCGCCGAGCTTCAAGGAAGCCTGATGCTGGACTGAGTTGCCAGGCGCGAGGCGCACCCGAACGGCACCGGCGCCGGGTGCTGAAATCCCGCGGGCAGCCGGGGCGGCGCCGGGGGATGAATCCCCCGGCTATGGTATCTGCTCTCGCTGCGCGAGGCTTTCAATCGATCCCTTCCGTACAGAGCCACGGAGTGGCGTACCCGTGGTAGGCCGGTCTTTCAAGGCCGGCCGGGCGAGCCGGCGGGATCGGAAGAGGCGGGGGCGACTCGGATGGATGGAGCGCAACGCCAAGACGCTCGCGGCTGGCGGGGCACCGATCCAACGCAAGAAGGGAGGACCGGCAGCGCCGCGGCCGTGGAGGCAGGTACGACTTGAGGCGGCAGGGCCCTAAGCCCAGCCGCCTCGTCGGGCAGAGACAGCGGGAGAGGGGGCCGTCCGGCTACTTGCGGCGGCGCAGGGAAAGAAGCCCGAAGAGGCCCGAGCCCAGGAGCAGTACCGAGGCGGGCACTGGCACGGGGCTGGCATCGTGGATCATGACCATGGTGCCCGAGCTCGGCTGGCCGACGATGTCGGATACCAGGTAGGCATCCACGCCCGCCAGGGGCAGAACATCATACTGGAGGTTGGTCACCACACCCCCGCCACTGAGCATCCCGAATTTGATGCCGAAATCAGGGGTGGCCCCCAGGGAGACGGTCATCGCGTTCGGGGTGAAGCCCATGTACCAGGTGCCGCCAATGTTGCTGAAGTTCACCGTCCGCCGGGTGTTGGTGGGGGTGATCACCCACAGGGCGGATCCAGGGTTGCCCCAGTCGTAGAACGCCATCCGGGGATTCTGGGCGTCCTGAGCGACCAGCACCAGGGCGAACGTCAGAACGTCGTCCTGGGCGTTGTTGAGGTCGTTGGGAATCCAGGCGCCGCCATAGGTGTAGGCGCTCGCCGAGCAGGGCCGGAAGGCCGCCGCCAGCAGCACCAGAGCGATCATTGCCAGCCATCGCATTTTTCGCATCATCTTGTCCTCATCTCGATAGGTTGGTTGCACAACTCGCACCGGAGGAGGCCTAGCTGTCCTGGCGTCGCCGCAGGCCGACCAGGCCCAGCAGCCCGGACCCCAGGAGCCACCCCGCAGCAGGGAGCGGAACGGCATTCACCTGGGCGCCCAGGTAGTCGACGGTCATCCGCTCGAAATCCACGGCCGAATAGAACTCACCCAGGGGCAGATCGTTGGTCGCCAGGGTGATGTCCACGGTACCCCGGATCACCGCGTTGAAGAGCAGGGTGCCCACCAGCCCCGGGCCTGAAATGCCGTTGTCATGGCCGAAGCCGATGCCGTTCAGCTCACCGGGCAGCTCGTCCGGGGCCCGATCGTAGAAGGGCATGCCGATGCCCCCCGGGGTGTAGGACACGTAATCCAGCACCGCATCGTTGTAGAACAGATCGACTCCACCGCCGAAGGTCGCCTCGTCAGTGAAGTCCATGAACATCTGCAGGGTGACCGGATCGCCGACCATCACCGTCTGCGAGGTCGGTGAAAGCCAGATGGTGGCTGCCTGGACGCCGGCCGCCTGGCCGCTGAGCGCCAGCGCCGCAGCCGCGGCAAGGACCATTTTTTTCATTGCCATATCTCCTCGTTCGGGTACGCCATGGTTGATCCAGGGGTCTGACCTCGAAGCCCTTGCCTGAAGGAACCCGTCGTCGCTCGTCGCGCCCTTTCCTCCTTTGCTGGGGTTGAGGGTAGAGCAGGCCGGGCCAGCGCCCTTTGCTCGTGCACCACTCGGTTCGAAGCGCCGGTGCGAGGCCTTGCGAGGGCCTCGCACCGGCCGGGCTCCAGGGGACCTCACGGCACCAGGCCGCTGGGGCCCGGGGGCCGGAGCCAGAAGGACTTCAGTCTCGCCAGGTCGGCGAAGTTCACCATGTTATCACCGTTGAGGTCGGCATCCGGATCGGCAGTGAGCCATTTCGACTTCAGATAGGCGAGGTCGGCAAAGTTGACCACACGGTCGCCATTGAAGTCGGGATCACACATGTTGCCGAAGCCATCGCTGTTCGTGTCGCGCTGGCTGGCGTTCGCCACCAGCGTACAGTTGTCGCAGGCATCCCCCAGGCCGTCGCTGTCCGCGTCGACCTGGCTGGGGTTCACGTGGGCCGGGCAGTTGTCCAGGTCGTCCGGCACCCCGTCGCCGTCCTGGTCCGGTTCACCCAGGGCGGCAGCCAGATTGAGGCGGCCGTCCGTGGCCACCTGGCCGGCCAGGCTGGCCAGGGGATCCACTCCGTCGAGAATGCGCTGGCGGCGCTCGGCGGCGCTGTCGCCCGGATGCTCGGCCGCGGCCAGGGCCACCGCACCGGTCACATGCGGGGTCGCCATAGAGGTGCCGCTCCAGGCCTGGTAGCCGTGGACCGGGGTCGCGCTGACCGGCCCCACCGCCACGTCATCGACGTAGGCACCGTCGCCGGTGATGGTCGCGTCGGAGGTGAGCACAAAGGCGACGTCGAAATCAGGGGTCAGGAATGCATTCGGAATCGGCACGACATAGTCCCGCCAGGCGCCGCCTGTGGACCCCGTGACCCCGCCCATGTACACCCACTCACCGCCGTTGTTCGCCTGCACGTGCTCCCAGCCGGCCCCGCCGGACTCCAGGTCGTCCGAGAAGGCGTAGGTGCCACTGCCATAGCTGTAGAGGGAGACGTCGTCGATGTAATAGCCATCCTCGGTGATGCTGCCGTCGCTCCACAGGTTGAAAGCCACCCGGGCCTGGCTGGTGATGCATTCGGTGGCCAGGCTCGCGTAGATGCCGTACCAGCCGGCAAACTCGCCGGTGAGCGAGCCGAGGTAGGTCCACATCCCGCCACCGTTGCCGCTGCAGTACACGTCCAGATAATCCCAATCGCTCTCGGCTGCCCCGGTAAGAGCAAAGTCAAGCTCGACCCCGGCCGAGCCACCGCCCGAGCTGGCGTTGTAGTGCGCCCAGCCACCCTCTCCGAATTCCAGGGTGTCCCGGAAATGGGTGACGTCGAGGTCCCAGTCGTAAACCCACACGTCATCAATATGGTAGCCGTCGTAGGTGATGCTGAAGTCACTGTCCAGGACAAAAGCCATCCGGAACTGGGCGGTACGAAACTCGGGGGGGATGGCCGGGAAGCCCACCCAGTACCACTGGTCGCTGGCGTCACCGGTCAGATAGTAGCCGCTGTACGTCCAGGAAGCCCCGCCGTCAGCGCTGTAGTACACCAGCAACGAGTCGTAGTCGGCTTCAAGCTGCCCGGTAAGCATGAAATCGAGCGCCACCAGATTGGTCTGGGAAGCGCCGGACAGGTCGATCACCGGGCTCATGAGGACGTTGTACGTTTCGTTGGAGTAGTTGCCGCCGGGGCTGTCCGACCAGGCGTACTCGCCGTTGTAGCTCAGCTCGCTGGTCAGCTGCCATTCCTCGAAGTCGGCACCACCGCCCAGGTCGACGACGGGACTCAGGAGCCAGTTGCTGGTGTTGTTCGAATAGTTGCCGCCGGGGCTGTCGGACCAGGCGTGGGTGGGGCTTAAAGCCTGCTCCTCGGTCAGGGCCCACTCCTCGAGCCCCGCGCCGCCCTGAAAGAAGTAGACGTCGAGCCAGTCGTAATTGCGCTCGAGGTCAAACCGGGAGGAGAACCCGAGGCCGTACTGGCCGGAGACACCGCTCAGGTCCACGGGGTTCGCATAGATGGCGGCGAAGGTGTCGTTGGCGTACTCGCCACCAGGGCTGTCGGACCAGGCGTGGGTGGGGCTTAAAGCCTGCTCCTCGGTGATCGCCCAGGGGGCATCCGCCTGCCACCACTGGGTCATGCCGGACTCCATGTCGTCGGCAAAGGGTCCGCCGGGCAAGAGGCTGTAGTCGATCCAGGAGACGGTGCTCAGCACCTCCTGGCCCGGAGCGCCCAGATCGACGGAGGTGGGCCCGTAGTTGGAAAACCCGGCCAGGTTGTCGGACGAGTCGGTGGCCGCCACGCTCAGGAGGTTGGGACAATCATAGCTGGACGGGTAATGGGGCTCCGTGTCGTTGTTCGTGCCGTCGTTGCCCGCCGCAGCCACAAAAACCACGCCGGCGGCGCCCAGGGTCTCGATGGCGGCCTTCTCGATGGCATCGAAACAGCCGTAACAGCCGAAGGAGGCATTCACCGCCACCACGTTCTCGCCCCGCAGCCGCATCATGAGGATGTAGTCCAGGGCCTCCAGCTCGGCATCGGTGTACATGTAGCCGTCAGCCGCAAAGCCCTTGACCGCCATGACCCGGGCATTCCAGTTCACCCCGGCCACCCCTTGGCCATTGCCGCCCTCGGCGGCGACCGTGCCGGAGACGTGGGTGCCGTGGCCGTGATCGTCCATGGGGTCAGTGTCGCCGTTCCCGGTATCGATGCCGAAGACGTCGTCCACGTAGCCGTTGCCATCGTCGTCGACGCCGTTGTCCGGGATCTCACCCGGATTGCGCCACAGGTTGTCGTCGAGGTCCGGGTGGAGGTAGTTGACCCCCGTATCGAGAACCGCGACCACCACATCCGACGAGCCTGTCTGCCTGTCCCATGCCTCCGGGCCGTCCACATCCGCGTCCTCAACCCCGCCGGTCTGGCCCAGGTTGTGCAGCGGCCACTGCTCGCCAAAGAGAGGGTCATCGGGAAGCGTGGCGCGAAGCTCCTTCCGGTAGTTGAGCGACACGCTCTCCACCTGAGGATGCCGCCGGAGGGCCGCCACCAGACCGGCGGCGCTCTTGCCGGGGGCTCGAAACAGGGCGATCTCCTGGCCGTGTGCCTGGGAAAGGGCGCGGAACCGCTTGGCCTGCCCCAGCCCGTGGGTCGCCGCCACCTCGGTCATCCGGGCCCGGCCGACCCCCTTCTTGAAGCGGACGATGACCTCACCTTCCTTGTATGCAGGCCGCAAGCTCTGGTCCTGCACCTGGGCACCGGATTTGGCAGGAGGCAGAGTGGCCAGCCCGCGGGCCGATTGCCCGTTCAGGTCCGGGCCACCATCCGAGGTCCGCAGCTGCAGCCTGGCCCCCTGGGGGACCTGGGACTGGGGAAGGATGCGCGCCGGTGCGCCGGCCTCGGGCAGCTGGACCTGGGCGCCGGGCAGGCGTGCCGGCCGTGGCGTGGCGCCGGGCTTCGAGCCCACTGCAGGCGCGCTCGGCCCCTGTGGCAGGTGAACGCGTGACCGCCCGCTCAGCTCGGCAGCAGGCGGGGCCGCAGTCGGCTTCGTGGACCCGCCCGCTCTGGGCTGGCCGGTCAACGCCCGTTCGCCGGTCTGCAGCTCCAGGCGGGGAGCATGGGGGAGGTCCCGGGGGGCGGCCGGCGCTGGTTGGGACCAGGCCGGGGCCACCGATCCCAGCAGCAACGCTGCCGGAATCGCCACGGCCGCGTACCTCCGGGAAACACCGCTCAGCGACATCCTCGTCTTCTTCATCACGGGTATTCTCCACGTTACGATCAATTGGCACGCAAAGGCCGCTCCACTGGCCTCGGTCGACACGGCTCACGAACCGGAAAAGCAGGGCCTTCCCACCACCTCCTTCCCCTGGCATCCGGTTCACCGGCACAGCCACTGGCAGGCCACGTGGACCTGGATGCCACCTGGTGATAGTAGTCATACCTCCTATATTTCCCGGACTACTCCTCAATTTCCGGCAGGTATACACTACTTGGAGTGATCGAGTCAAGCGCAAAACATACTGACTGGGGACACCCGTTCCGATCGGGACGGGAGCGGACAGGCTGAGGGCTCGGCAGGAAACGGGCAGCCCGCTCCGGCAACGGCCACCAGAGCGCTTTCGGCGGTCGCGCCGGTCAAGCGGGATGCTGTTGGATGGGGGGAGGGGACAGCGGCAACTCCATTGCCGGCCGGGTCGAGTGGGTGCCGCTCGGCGCGCCACCCATCTTCACTGCCTGCGCTGGCGCGCAAGGGACGAGGGGGCGTGGAATCGGGGCTGGGGGCCCGGCAGGGAACGGGCCGACCGCTCAGCGGCCGGCGGCGAGCGCGGCCATGTCCCGGCGCAGCTTGAGGTAGTGCTCGCGGGTGAGCCCCGCACCCAGGGCCACGGTCTCGGCAAAGGCGGGGGTAAGAAAGTCGCCGGGCGCGTGGCCGTCGGCGCAAACCGCGAGCCGGGCGCCGGCGGCCACTGCCAGGCGGGCAACATGGCCGTTGGTGAGGGAATGGCCCTTGCGGCCGGAGATCTCCAGGAAGACGCCGCGGCTGACCGCCAGGCGGACCTCCTCCTCGCTGATGAAGCCGGGATGGGCAAGAAGGTCCACCCCCGCCTCGATGGCGGCCAGGTTGGTGCCGGGGGCCACCGGCTCCACCGGGGTCTCACCGTGGCCGACCACGATCCGGGCGCCCAGGGCCCGGGCCCGGGAGACCAGCTGGCCGAAAAGGCCCGGCGGCACATGGGTGATCTCCACCCCGGGGATGAGCCGGGTGCGGGTATGGCCGGCCAGCTCGGCGGCCAGCCGAGCCAGGCTGGGGACAATGATCTCCAGGTTGGAGGAGTCGGCATGGTCGGTGATCGCCACCGCCTCGTAGCCCAGGACCTCCACCCGGCGCACCAGCTCCGCCGGCAGCAGCTCGCCGTCACTGAACAGGGAATGGGTGTGGAGATCCAGCATGGGGCACCAGGGCAGGGAAGGGGTCACATCTTGTACTTGCCGAAATCCGGCGGCAGCTTGGCCAGGAGCTCCCGCCACCTCTTGTCGTCTCCCTCGCCGGCCTCGTCCGCCTCAGCCTTGTCGGCCCCCAGGGCGGCCGGCACCCCCTCGTCCACCAGAATCGGGACTTGGCAGCGCAGGGCCAGGGCGATGGCATCGCTGGGCCGGGCATCCACCCGCAAACGGCGGCCGCCGGCAGTGACCAGGTCGATGAGGGCGTAGAAGGTGTTGTCCCGAAGCTCGGTAATCTCGATCTGGGTCACCGTGGCCCCCAGCGCAACAAGGACGTTCCGGAGCAGGTCGTGGGTCATGGGCCGGGGGAAGGCGACCTGCTCCAGCTGGGTGGCGATGGCCGTTGCCTCCAGGACCCCGATCCAGATGGGCAGCACCGCCTGGCCATCGATCTCCTTGAGCCAGACCACGGGGGTGTTGGTCTCCGGATGGATCTGGATGGCGGCGACGCGCATGATAAGGGCCATGAGTGGCAGCTCCTTCAGGTGCCGGCGGCGAAGACGACCCCGCGCAGGGAATGGGCACAGGCCTCCTGGACGCGGACCGGCAGGACGGTCCCCGGGGTGATCCCCTGGGCGAGGAAGTTGACCACCAGATTGGTGGGGGTGCGGCCGGTCCACTGGCCGGCCTGGCGAGCCGGGCCATCCGCCATGACCGGGATGGTCTGGCCCACCAGCTCGGCGTGGCGCTCCCTGGTGATCGCCGCCTGTGACGCCTGGAGACGGGCCAGACGGTCCTGCTGCGTTGCCGCCGGCACCTTGTCGTCCATGGCGGCAGCCCGTGCTGGCGGGCGGTCCGAGTATTTGAACGAGAAGGCGCCATGGAAGCGGACCTCTTCGACCAGGCGCATGGTCTCCTGGAAGTCCGCCTCGCTCTCCCCTGGGAAGCCGACGATGATGTCGGTGGTGAGGGCGACATCCGGCCTCGCCTGGCGGAGGGCCGCCACCCGTTCCAGGTAGGCCTCCCGGGTATAGCGACGGTTCATGCGGGCCAGGATGCGGTTGGCGCCGGACTGGACCGGCAGGTGCAGGTGCGGGCAAAGGACCGCCAGGTCGGCAAACAAGGCCACCAGATCGTCCGAGAGGTCCTTGGGATGGCTGGTGGTGAAGCGCAGCCTGGCCAGGCCGGGCACGGCGGCAACAAGCGTCAATAGGCGCGGAAAATCAACCTGTTGTCTGCCATCCTTTCCGTAAGAGTTGACGTTCTGACCCAGCAAGGTGACCTCCCGGACGCCGTGGCGGCACAGGTGCTCGATCTCGGCCAGGATGTCGTCGGCCGGCCGGCTGATCTCCCGTCCCCGGGTATAGGGCACCACGCAGTAGGCACAGAAGTTGTTGCAGCCCTGCATGATGGTCACGAAGGCCTTGTGGCCAGGGCTTGCGCCTGCGGATCGCGGCAGGAGCATGGGGATCCTGAAGTCGGCCGCCAGAGCGGTTTCCACGCGGGGAGCGCCGCCGGCCTCCAGCTCCCTCAGCAGCGCCGGCAGGCGGTAGATGCCCTGGGGCCCCAGCACCAGATCCACGTGGGGCATCCGCTCACAGAGGGCAGCGCCCTCCTGCTGGGCCACACACCCGGAGACCGCCACCTTGAGACCGGGCCGGCGGCGCTTGCTTTGTCCCAGGCGGCCCAGGAGGCTGTACACCTTCTCCTCGGCCTTGCGTCGCACCGAGCAGGTGTTGATGATCACCAGGTCGGCCTCGCCCATGGCGGCCGTGGGCTGGTAGCCGGCCTCCTGGCAGAGATCGGCCATGAGTGCCGAATCCCGCTCGTTCATCTGGCAACCGAAGGTCTCAATGTAGACCCGCCGTCCGTGCTTCACCCGGCACCACCTCCGTCCAGCACCCCGCAGGCCCAGTCAAGCTCCACCAGAGCGCGGTTGTAACCGTAGAGCGCGTTGAAGTAATTGGTGCGGGCCTGGGTAAGGAGCGTCTGGGCATCCAGGACCTCGGTGGAGGTGGCCAGCTGGGCCTGGTAGCGGGCCTGGCTGAGCCGGTAATTCTCCTCGGCCTGCTCAATCGCCTTCCGGGTCACCCCGATGTTGCCCTCCGCCTCCAACAGGGCCAGAAAGGCCTGCCGGACCTGAACAATCACCCCGTCTTTGATCTGGTCCACCGCGATCTCGGCCTGGCGCCATTCCTGCCGGGCCTGCCCCCGGGCGTCGTCCCGTTGCCCCCAGGACCAGAAGTGCCATTCCAGGCTGGCCTGCACCGTCTTCACCTCCTCCGGTCCGGACGGATAGGGGGAAGCGAAGGGCTCGTCGCCCTGCTTGAGGTACTGAGCCGAAAGGGTGACGGCGGGCCGGAACGGGGCATCCGCCAAGGTGATGCCTTTGTCCGCCCGTTGCACCCCGACCCGGGCGGCCTGGATCTCGGCCCGCCGTTCCAGGGCAAGGGCCAGCACTCCCTCCCAGGTGCGGTTGTGGGGGGCATAGGTGAGGATGTCTGCCACGGCCAGGTCCTGATCCGCAGGCCGGAGCAGAAAGATGTTCAGCCGGGTCCGGGCCAGGGCGGTGCCAAGCCGGGCCCGGGCCCAATCCTGGCGCCCCTGGGCCAGCTGCACCTCACTCAAGAGGAGATCGTTTTTGGGGATAAGGCCCGCATCGAAAAAGGCCTGGGCATCCCGGACGTGGGCCGCCAAGCGCTCCACCGCCTGCTCCGCCTCCGCCTCCACCTTGCCGGAACGGAGCAGCTCGAAATAGGCGGCCGAGACATCCCGGACCACATCCTGCCGGGTGCGGCCGAGATTGAGGCGGGCCTCGTCCACCTCCAGGGCTCGCACATCAACGGTCGTGACCAGGGCCTCGCCCCGGTATACCGGCTGACTCAGGCTGAGACTGTAGCTGAAGTAGCCCTCAGGCCCCAGCAGGCTGGCGTCCGGCTGGTGACGGGCTGTGTACGCCGCCCCCAGGCCGGGGTAAAGATCCTTGCGGGAGACGGACAGGGCCGCCTCCCGCGCCGCCACCTGCGCTTGGCGCAAGGAGAGGTCCCGGCTGCGGTCCAGGGCCTCGGCGACGCAGCCGGGCAGGTCCATGATCCCGGCCTCCGGGCCGGCAGCCCAGGGGCCGGACGGCGGGGTCGCTGCCAGACAAAAACAGAAAAACAATGAGTTGACGTAAGAAGATCGCATGATGTCAAGCTATGCTCGTGGCTCCACCTGCTCCCAGCCGATAGTCTCAGCCAGACAGCCCAGCAGGCTCAGCAGCTCGGCTTCCTGGTCCGGCGACACCAGGATTTCGACGATTCCCAGACGGTTGTCCTGGGTGGTCAGAATCGCCAAGCCGTCGTAGCCCTCGAGGATGAAGCGCAGAAAGCCAATACGCTCCGGAGCAATGCGGGCTCGGTGCCGGCGGCTGGCGTCGGTCATCTTCTTACCACAGTTGGCAGTCGAGCGGCAAACGCTTCTCCGCCAGACCCTGGGGGGCAAAGACAGGGGAGACAAAGGGGCTAGACAAGAATGGTGCTGTCCACGCCGCCCAGCAGGTCCTGGTATCGGGCGAGCCTTGGCGTCACCACCTCTTCCAGATACTCCTCGGTCTGTTGCGGCGCCCGGCCGACAAACTGGCTGGCATCGCCGGCCATGGCCTCCAGCTCGGCGCGGTCAAAGGGGACCCGGGGATCGCCGGCCAGCCGCTCGATGAGGTCGTTGTCACCACCCTCCTCCTTGACCCGGCGGCCGGCCGCCAAGGAATGCTCGCGGATGACCGCATGGATCTCCTGCCGGCTGGCCCCCGCAGCCACCGCCGCCATGAGAATCCTTTCCGTGGCCATGAAGGGCAGCTCCATCCGAAGATGCCGCTCGATTTGTTTCGGAAAAACAACCATTCCATCAACGATATTCAGGTAAAGGCGCAGAATGGCATCCGTCAAGAGAAAGGCCTGCGGGATATCCATGCGGCGAATAGCCGAGTCGTCCAGGGTTCGTTCCAGCCACTGATTGGCGTGGGTCGCGCGAAAGGCTGCCGGCAGGGCCATGAGCTTGCGGGCCAGAGCGGTCATCCGTTCCGAGCGCATGGGATTGCGCTTGTAGGCCATGGCCGAGCTGCCCACCTGCTGGCGCTCGAAGGGCTCTTCTTGCACCTTGAGATTGGCCAGGAGCCGGAGGTCCACCGCGAATTTGTGCGCCGAGGCCCCGATGCCGGCCAAGGTCTCGGCGATCCGGGTGTCCAGCTTGCGGGGGTAGGTCTGGCCAGTGACCGGAAACACCTCGGAAAAGCCGAGCTTTTTTGCAACCAACAGGTCGAGTTGGCGAACTTTTTCGTGGTTACCCTCAAAGAGCTCCAGAAAGGAGGCCTGGGTGCCGACAGTGCCTTTGGCGCCCCGGGCTCGGATCTGCTCCTCCATCTGCTCCAGGGCGTCGAGATCCATCAGCAGGTCCTGGAGGTGGAGGGTGTGGCGCTTGCCCACGGTGGTGGGCTGTGCCGGCTGATAATGCGTATAGCCTAAGGTTGGCAACTCTTTGTATTGCCGGCAAAAATTGGCAAGCTGGCCGACAACGCTCACCAGGGCCTTCTTGAGCAGGGCCAGGGCCTGGCGCTGGATCATGAGGTCGGCATTGCAGACCACGAACTGGGAAGTGGCGCCCAGATGGATGATGCCGGCCGCGGTCGGACACTGCTGGCCGAAGGCGTGGACATGGGCCATGACATCATGGCGGATCTCCCGCTCCTTGGCGGCGGCCACCTCGAAGTTGATCTCCGTGGCGTGGGCCTTGAGCTCGGCGAGCATGGCCTCGGTCACCAGCCGTTCCAGGCCCAGCTCGTGCTGGGCCTCCGCCAGGGCGATCCAGCAGCGGCGCCAGAGGGTGAAGCGGGTGCGCTCGGAGAAGAGCTCCTGCATGGCCCGGCTTGTGTAGCGACTGACCAGAGGGTCCTGGTAGATGTCCTTCATGGCAGATCCTGCTCCTGGAAAGCTACAACCTCATGTTCTCTGCGCGACGCCCCGAATTGGGGCACTTCTTCGCTGGCAGCTCGCGCAAGGACCCTGGGCAATTGCGTCGTATAATATGCATTATGTAAAGTTTTGACTCGGCCTGGATGGCTGGTTGGCGGAGCCGGGCTCCTTCCCCTTACCCCAGGAAACGGACCGCCGACAGCTGCATCTCCCAGCGTTGGATGCCCCGGAAGCTGTTGCGGCGCAGGTGGAAGGCCAGCTGGGCGGCCTCCCCTTGCAGCCGGGGGGCGTAGCCCGCCATGCCGAAACCGATGCCGGTCCAGCGGCGGCCGTCTTCCTGCACCGCAAACCGCAGGTGGGATTTCACCGGGGTCGCTTCCGTCAAGCGGACCCCTTGTGCCGTGGCGAAGACCGGCTCGGGATTGCCGCGGCCAAACGGACCCAGCCGAGCATAGCTTTCCAGAAACTCCGGCCGCCCCAGCTCGGCGAGCCCCGCCTGCCAGTCGATCCACAGCCCATCCGCCGGCGGCAGGTCGAGCAGGCGCTCGGCGGCCAGGCGGTCGATGCGGGCCCGGAATGCGGCCAGATCCTCCAGCCGCAGGGAAAGCCCTGCGGCCATGGCATGCCCGCCGTAGGCCGCCAGCAGCTCCCGGCAATCGTGCAGCAGCTCGTGGAGATTGAGACCAGGGACCGAACGGCCCGAACCCTTGAGGAAAGGGCCACTGCCGCTCATCAGGATGCACGGCCGGCCGAAGATCTCCACCAGACGGGTGGCCACCACACCCAGGACCCCCGGATGCCAGGCCGCGTCATGGAGCAGCAGCAGCGACGGCTGGCGGGCCAGCTCCTGCCGGGCCAAAGCCACCGCCGCCCCGGCCACCTGCTCCTGAATGAGGCGCCGCTCCTGGTTGTCTGCCTCGATGCTGGCCGCCAGGCTGGCAGCTTGGCACGGATCCGTGGCGGTGAGGATCTCCAAAGCCTTGCCCGCATCACCGATCCGGCCTACGGCGTTGAGCCGGGGCGCCAGCCGGAAGGTGATGTCCTCCACCGCCGCCGGACCGGCAAGGCCGGCCGTGGTGGCCAGGGCGGTCAAGCCCGTCCGGGGCCGGGTAGCAAAGGTCTCCAGGCCGGCCCGCACGAAGATCCGGTTGGGTCCGCGCAACGGCACCAGATCGGCTACCGTGCCGATGGCCACCAGATCCATGAGGGCCTTGAGGTTGGGGATCTCGCCGGGCTCCTGCCAGAAGCCATCGCGTCGCAGCCGGCTGCGGATGCCCATGGTCAGGTAGAAGACTACCCCCACCCCGGCCAGCTCCTTGTACGGATACGGACAGCCGGGCTGGCTCGGATTGAGAATGGCGTCCGCGGGCGGCAGCCGGGTGGGCGGCTGGTGGTGGTCCGTGATGATAACCCGATAGCCCAACGCCCGGGCCTGGGCGACCTCGTCGTAATCCGAGATGCCACAGTCCACGGTGATGAGGAGCCCCGGGCCATGGCGCTCGTGGAGCCTGGCCAGCACCGTCGGCCGCAGGCCATAGCCGTCGTGGAACCGGTGCGGCAGCTCCCAGGCCACGTCAGCGCCCAGCTCCCGCAGGAACAGACACAGCACGGCAGCGCCGGTGATGCCATCGGCGTCGTAGTCGCCCACCACGATGATCCGTTGCCGCTGGGCAAGGCCGTCCAGGACCAGATCCACCGCCTCGGCCATGCCTTTCATCAGCTCGGGCGGCGGCAGATCCTGGAGGGAGGGATGCAGGAAGGCCTCAGCCTGCTCGGGGCTGTCGATCCCGCGCCCCCGCAAGAGGACCGCGATGGCCAAGGGCACGCCCACCGCCTCAGCCAGGGCCTGGCAGGGCTGCTGATCCCAGTCCCGGGTCAGCCACGGCCGCTCAGGGCTTGACGCAAAGGTCATGATCGATCTCGGCTTCAGAAAAGATTTCTGCCGTGAATGCCTGAATAAGCGTTCCTTTCTTCATCCAGGCGTCCGGCGGCAGGCCTGCCTTGCGGCAGGTCTGGCCCAGGAAGGTGACCCGGTCCCAGCCATAGTGGCTGGCCACTTGGGGCAAAAGCACGCCCCGAGCCGGACCGCGACTGATCACCAGGCCGTGATGGCCCACCTGGACCTGCCGGGGATCGTCCACCAGCTCCATGGGGGAGAGCACCGAGATCTCAAGGCGCACCAGGCGCAGCTCCTGCGCCGAAAGGGCCGGGAAGCGCGGGTCGTGAAACGCTGCGGCAAGAGCCATCTCCCGGATCGTTTCCACCAGGGGCCGGTCCCCCACCAGGTTGCCGATGCAGCCGCGCAAGGCCCCTTCCACGGTCAGGGTGACAAAGGCGCCGCAGGGCTCTGCCAGGGCGGAGGTGGCCGCGGGTGCCGCCGGGGGCGCCCCGCCCAGAAGGGCGTGGCGGATGACCTGTCGGGCATACCGCAGCAGGGCGGCTTTGTCGGCTGCAGCCAGGGGCGGCAAGGCCATGGCCAATCCCCCTACCTCTTCCCAACCCCATGGTTGGGCTGGCCCAGAAGGGTGGCGCCGATCAGGATGTACTGGAATCCGGACAACAGGGTCATGAGGGCCGTGAGGTTGACCAGAGAACGGCTCAGGAACCAGTACGGGGCCAGGAAGTCGTGGGCCAGATAGAAGAAGACGGTCACGAGCTGACACAGGGTGGTCAGCTTGCTGGCGAAGGTCGGCCGGATGGACACCTTCTTCTCCACCAGCATCAGGACCAGGATGCCTCCCATGATGATGACGTCGCGACTCACCACCACCACGGCCAGCCAGGCGGGCAGAAGGCCGATCACCGCCAGGGTGACAAAGGAGGTGGACAAAAGCAGCTTGTCGGCAATGGGATCGGTATAGGCCCCCAGGGTGGTCTTCTGGCGCAAGGCCCGGGCCAGCAGGCCGTCCAGGCCATCGCTGATCCCGGCCGCCGTGAAGGTCAGGAGGGCCAGATCGAACCGGTGCTCGATGACGAAGATCACGAAGACCGGGATGAGCAGAATGCGCAGCAGGGTCAGGATGTTGGGCAGGTTGATCACCCGCGGGCCCTCGTGCCGGACCGCGGCGCTGCCAAAAACTGGCTGATCCGCTGGGCGATCCCCTCGCCATCGCGGGGATGGTGCCAGACGGTCTCGGCCTGCCGGCGGAACCAGGTCAGCTGGCGCTTGGCGTAGCGGCGGGTGTCGGTGGCGAGGCGTTGGAGGCATTCCTCCCACGACCAGACCCCTCCCAGGTAGGTCAGAACATGACGGTAGCCGATGGATTGCATGGACTTGAGGCCGGCATCATACCCCATTCCCAGGAGATTTTCGACCTCGTTGACAAACCCTTGCTCCATCATACTGGCCACCCGGCGCTGGATCCGTTCGGCCAGCTCCCTCCTCTCCCGGGTCAGCCCCAGGACCAGGATCCGCAAAGCTGCGGGCGCCGGGCCTTGCCGGGCCAGGTGCTCGGACCAGCTGCGGCCGGTTGAGGCATGGATCTCCAGGGCCCGCAGCAACCGCTGATGATCATGGGGGTGGATGCGGGCCGCAGCCTGGGGGTCGACGGCCGCCAACTCGGCGTGGAGGCGGGCCTCCCCTTCCCCGGCCAGCCGGTCACGAAGCTCCTGCCGCACCCGCTCGTCCAACGCCGGCATGGCGAAGAGGCCCTGGCTGAGCGCCCGCAGGTAGAGCCCGGTGCCGCCCACCAGGAGGGGCCAGGCTTGCCGGCGGCGGATCGCCGCCATGGCCTCCCAGGCGTCGGTCACGAAGGCCGCGGCGTGGTATGGCTGGTCCGGATCCACCACGTCGATGAGGTGGTGGCGTACCCGGCGCCGCTCGGCGAGGCTGGGCTTGGCGGTACCGATGTCCATGAACCGGTAGACCTGCATGGAGTCCATGCTCACGATCTCGGCTCCGAGACGCTCCGCCAGCTCCAGGGCCAGATCGGTCTTGCCCACCGCCGTGGGCCCCACCAGGGCCACCACCGGCATCGACTCGGGCAGCTCACTCCCCTCGGCCATGGCTGGCCACCTCCTTCTGGCCGGGTTGGACCAGGTCCAACAAGCCCTCCTCTGCCAGAACCTGCAGGAGGGCTGCGGTGAACGGGCCGGCATCCCGGCCATCCAGATGAGAGCCGTCCGGACAACGGAAGCCAGCCAGCGACGGGTGGTCGGCGTAATGGAGAGCCGGCGCGATCCCGGAGCGCGCCAGCTCATCCCAGTATCGCTGCCGGGGCCAGGTCGCCTCCTCCAGCTCCCGCACCCGGCCATCGGAGGGCAGGCGGACAAACACCACCTGGCCACCCCGGCCATGGAGGCTGCCGGCCAGCGCCCCGATCATGGTCAGTCTTTCGGCAAAGGTGGAGGGATCCAGAGGCCGGGCCGTACGGGCCATCTCCTCCTGGCGCTGGGCACGGCTGGCTGCCAGGCGCTGGCGGTCACCGGCGGCGAAGTCCGCCGCCCGGAAGCGATCCAGGCGCATCGGGGCATAGGGTGGACGGGGCGCGGCGCCATCCGCCCAGGCAGCCCATACCCGACCCGGCTGCAGCCCGGGATAGCGGAAGACCAGGCGTGACTGGCACCAGACCCCCAGGCGGGTGTTGAGGCGATCCGCCCAGGTGGCCTGGTCCGCCTTGCGCACCCACTTGGCCGCCCGGCCCTTTTCAGAGCCGGCATCGGCCAGCCACTGGGGCAACAGGGAGCAGAGCACCAGACCGGCAAAGGACGGATCCTGGGCTAAGTCCGCCAGGACCGGCCACGGCGGGCTGCCATCGATCGCCAGCATGAAGCAAGGCCGTGTCGTCCGCTCGGTCACCAGAGCCGGATCCACCGCCAGCTGGATCCGGGATGCGCCCACCAGGACGATGGCGGCTGGCGCGGTGCGGCTTGCCTGGCGGCGGACCAGCCCCCAGATCCCCGCATCATCCTCCACCGTGGGCCGGAATCCCTGGCCACGCCAGTAGCCCTCCCAGCCAATGAGGGCGGTGCCGGCCAGGAGCAGGGCCACCAGCCACACCCGGGGCCAGGACGGGCTCGGCCGGGACGGAGCGTTCTCCACGCGCTCGCTCATGCCATCCACCACAGGGGCTCGCCTCCGCGGTTGCGCGCTCCTCGGCGCTCAGAACTGGAAATAGATGAAGGCCCGGTCCTCCCCGGGTGCCAGGGCCAAGGCCACCAGGAGAAAACTGATCAGGAGGATCAGAAGCGGGGCCGGCAGGCCTTCCAGCCGCTCGATCAGATCCCGGTGGCGCAGCCACCACTGGCCAGCCAGTAGGGCGATGGTCAGAAAACCGACCAGGGCCATCTCGGCAGCCGGCACCAGCCCGCCCGCCACCGGCCACAGGAGGCGGCAGAACAGCTCGCCGGCGCTGGCCAGATCCGGGGCTCGGAACAGGGTCCAGGCCAGACAGGTCAGGAGACCGGTGCCCAGGACCAGGAGAGGATGGCCCCAGGCCGGCAGCACCCGGGGCCGGCGGGACCACCAGGTTCGTACCCCGTGCTCGCCTGCCAACAGGAATCCATGCAGGCCGCCCCAGGCCACGAAATGCCAGGCAGCGCCGTGCCACAGCCCACCCAGGAGCATGGTGATCATGAGGTTGAAGCCGGTCCGGACCGTTCCCTGGCGGCTCCCGCCCAGGGGGATGTACAGGTAATCCCGCAGAAAGGTGGACAAGGAGATGTGCCAGCGCCGCCAGAAATCCGAGAAGCCGCACGCCGCGTACGGACTGCGGAAGTTGACCGGCAGGTGGAATCCGAACAGCAAGGCTACACCCATGGCGCAGGTGGAGTAGCCGGCGAAATCAAAGAAGATCTGCCCTGCAAAGGCCAGGGTACCGGCCCAGGCGTCCAGGCTGCCGGCCTGCTGCGGTTGGCTGTACACCCGGTCCGCCACCGGTGCCAGCCAGGCATCGGCCAGGACCATCTTCTGCACCAGGCCCATGACCAGAAGCAGCAGCCCCCGGCCGGATTCGGCGCCGCTCGCCCTTCGGCGGGCCGAAAGCTGGGGCAGAAAATCGTGGGCCCGGACAATGGGACCGGCCACCAGCTGCGGGAAGAAGGTGACGTAGACGGCGAAGTCCACGAAGGAGTGCCAGGGGCGGGAACGGCCCCGGTAGATGTCCATGGTGTACGACATGGACTGGAAGGTATAAAACGAGATACCGACGGGCAGGACGATATCCACGGCCGGCGGCTGGAAGGAGATGCCCAGGCTGCCCAGCAGGAGAGCGCTGTTGTCCAGGAAGAACTGACCGTATTTGAAGTACCCCAGAAGACCAAGATTGGCCACGAGACTGGCGACAAGCCCCAGCCGCCGCCGGCGCTGCGTCGGGGCACCGGCGATCAGCCGACCCGCCACCCAGTCGACGAGGATCGACACCCAGAGCAGGAGGACGAAAGGCGGGCTCCAGGCTCCGTAGAAGACGTTGTTGGCCACCAGCAGGAAGGTCTTGGCCAGCCGCCACGAGCGCCCAACAAGGAGGTAGCCGGCCAGGACCACCACAAGAAAGAGCAGGAAGACCAGGGAGTTAAAAACCACGCCTCAGAAACCCCGGCTCGAGCTTTGGGGAAGAGCACGCCGCTTGTCCGCCGAAAAGATTGCCAACGGTCTCTCCGGGCTGGTACCCTGGCGGCCGAGGATCAGCCGTGTCGGTCCAGTCAGAACCTCATCCATCGGAGGTGTCAGCTGTGTCGGATTGTCTGTTCTGCAAGATGGTGCGCGGTGAGATCAAGCCGGACGTGGTCCTGGAGGATGACCAGGTTCTGGCCTTCCGGGACATCCGGCCGCAGGCGCCGGTGCACATCCTGGTCATCCCCAAGCGGCACATTCCCACCACCAACGACCTGGGTGCCGGCGACGCGGCCCTGGTCGGCCACCTGTTGCTGACCGCCGCCGCCATCGCCCGCCAGGAGGGCATCGCGGACTCCGGCTACCGGACGGTGCTCAACTGCAACGCCGATGCCGGCCAGGAGGTCTTCCATATCCACCTGCACCTGTTGGGGGGGCGGCGGCTGACCTGGCCGCCGGGCTGATCGCGGCCTGCCGGGCCGGCCGTCAGGCGGGCAGCTCGCCGCCCGGGTCCGGTTGGGGCAGGGTCACGGTCACGGTGGTCCCCTGCCCCGGCAGGCCCTGGATCCGGATCGAGCCGCTCAAGGCCCGTACCCGCTCCCGAATGCCGATCAGGCCCAGGGAGCGGGGATTGGCCAGCTCCTCCGGCTGGATGCCCCGGCCGTCATCCCGCACCGTCACGGTCACCCCTTCGTCATTGGCCGCCAGCTCGATGTGCACGCTCTTGGCCCCGGCATGGCGGGCCACATTGGTGAGCAGCTCCTGGACCACCCGGAAGATGGTGGTGGCCACGTCGTCGCCCAGCGCCGGGTCTTCCGGCACCGCCTCGACGGTGGCGCGGATCTCGGTGATCCGCTGAAAATCCTCGGCCTGCCAGCGCAAGGCGGCCACCAGCCCTAGATCGTCCAGGATGCCTGGCCGCAGCTCCGAGCACAGACGGCGTACCGTCTGGACGGTATCGTCGATGATGGCGGCCATGGAGCGGGTCTTTTCCAGCAGGGCGGTTTCGGCGGCGGGCAGGCGCTTTTCCACCCAGACCACCCCCATCTTCAGGGCGGTGAGGGCCTGCCCCAGGCGATCATGGGCCTCCCGGGCGATACGGGTCCGCTCATCCTCCCGCACCTGCTGGAGATGCGCCGACAGGTTGCGCAGCTCCACCTGCATGCGCTCCTTTTCTTCCACCTCGCGACACAGGCGCTCGTTGGCCGCGGTCAGCTCCACCGTCCGGGCTTCCACCAGCTCTTCCAGTTGGGCCCGACTGCGGCGCAGCTCCGCCTCGGCGGCGTCCCGGGCGGCAAAAGAGCGGCTGGCTTGACGGGCGCTGACCAGCGCCGCCAGGCTGAGGGCCAACGTTACCCCCAGCACCAGGAGTGAGGAATGGGTGATGAGCCGGTTCACCCGCTCCCAGCGCGGGGTGATGTCGTAGTAGATCTCGAAGGCGCCGGCAAAGCCGTCCTGGTGCATGATGGGCACATAGGTTTCCACCACGTCCCGGGTCACCCGACGATCTTCCAGACTCAGGGTGTCCTTGCGCACGATCTTGGTGTACGGCTGGCCCTGAGCCACGATGTCCCGGAAGTACGACTTGTCGTTCCAGGTGCCGACCTCCAGGGGCTCGGTGGAGAACAGGATCTCCCCTTCCCGCGAGAAGATCTTGATCTTCTGAATCCCGAAATCCCGGACGATGGACAGCACGCCGCGGGCCAGGCCCGGCGGCAGGCTCTGGCGAGAGACCACCCCGACCGGATCCAGAAGGGAGGACGCGATGTGGCTGGCCACCCGGATCGCCTCCTCCTCAGCCTCCAAGGCAGCGGCACGGGTGAAGGCCGGATAGAGAATGGCGGTTGTGTAGAAGGGGAGGAAGGCCACCGCTGCCACCACCACCAGCAGGATGTTGCGCAGGAATACGGATCGGAACATGGACCTCAGGGTCACAGCCCGGCCGCCTGGGCCCGGGCCGCCTTGGGAAACATCATCCGCAGCACCGCTTCGTCGGCCAGCACCTCGAGATACTCGTCATAGGCGGCAGCGAACCAGCTGCCGGCAACACCCCGGTCCAGTATGACGGCAGCGGCCTGTTCCCGCAAGGCCGGATCACGCTCATCCACCGCCCGGCACACGGCGTGGAACAGCCCCTGGCGATCGGCCTCATAGGCCGCCGGCTCCTTGGCCAGAGCCAGCACCGCCTGTTCCAGATCCGGCGGGGGGATGAGGCGCAGCAGGAGGGCCGTATCCCGAACGTCGGCGGCCCGGAGCAGCCGGGTGAGAAGCTCTCTGTCCAGGCTGGCCAGCAGTTCCTCAAGAAGCTGTCTCCTGGTATCCGCGTGGAGCAGCAGCAGGCGGATATACGGAGTGACCTCCTGATCAGCCAGACGGCCGCGGACCAGGGCCTGGGCCAGCCAGCGGACCTGGGCCTGGGGGCTGCGGGCGATGAAGGGCAGGAGGCTTTCGTACCAGCGGCTGCTCATGGCGCGCTCCGGGCCGGAAGGCGGCAGGCTCCCCTTGTGATGTTCAGCCCAAGGCCTTCCGGGCCACCTCGTACACGGCCGGCGCCAGGTCGGGTTGGGCGAGAATCCGGTTCAGCGCTTCCTGCATCAGCCCCTGGCGCCGGTGATCGAAGCGGCGCCAGCGGTTGAGGGCGTGCAACAGCCGGGCCGCCAGCACCGGATTGGTGCGGTTCAGGGCGAGGACCTGGTCGACCAGGAACCGGTAGCCCGCGCCGGATGGATCGTGGAAGCGCAGCTGGTTGCCCAGGGCGAACACGCCTACCAGGGCCCGCACCCGGTTGGGGTTGGCCAGGGTGAAGGCCGGATGCCGCGCCAGGGCCGCCACCTGGGCCATGGTCTCCGGATGGCTGGCCCTGGCCTGCACGGCAAGCCACTTGTTGAGCACCAGGGGATCCGCCTGCCAGTCGTCATAGAAGCGCGCCAGGGCGGCCTGGCGCTCCGGACACGGCTGGTCGGCAAGGATGGCCAGGGCGGCCAGCCGCTCGGTGAGATTTCCCCCGCCGACCGCCTGATCATAACAGCGGGCGCGGACGGACGCATCGTCGCTGGCCATGAGGATCTCCAGACAGAGGCTGCGCAGGCTGCGCCGGCCCATGGCAGCGGGCTCCGGCATGTACGGGCCGGGATCTGCCAGTCGCTGGTGCCAGTCCAGGAGCCGGGGAGCCACGTCCCTGGCCAGGGCAGCCCGCACCGCCTCCCGGGCGGCATGGATCGGTTCCACCTCCACCACCGGCAGGCGGTCGCCCACCATGATCTCCGACGGCAAGGTCAGGCACAAGGCGGCCAGTTCCTCCTCGCCGCCAGCCCGCTCCAGGATCTGGCCCCAGGCGGCTACAAAGTCGGCGGGCACCGCCAGAGGCAGGCCCTGACCGCTGGCCGCCACCAGCCGGACGAGGATCCGCATGGCCATCTCCTGCCCCGCCTCCCAGCGGTTGTACGGGTCCTGGTCATGGGCCATGAGAAACAGCAGGTCCTGCTCGTCAAGGTCCGTGACCAGGCGCACCGGCGCGGAAAAGCCCCGCAACAACGACAGGGTGGGCCGCTCGTGAACGTCCAGAAAGGTGAAGACCTGGCGGCGGCGGCGCAGGTGCAGGACCCTGTCTCCCGCCCCGGCCGCGGCCGGCGCGCCGGCCCGGCGCAGGGGC
>JBFMBH010000002.1:0-46607 GCA_040755095.1 Thermodesulfobacteriota bacterium | reverse complement strand
TCCTGGCCCTGGCTGCCCACCAGACCCACCGCCACCGGGATGAGGAAAGGGGCCTTCCTCCTCTGGCCCGGGCTGGGCGGGCAGTCCTGCTCCAGGACCAGACGCAGCCGGCGGCGGCGCGGATCATAGGTGTGCTCGACCCGCACCTCCGGGGTGCCAGCCTGGGTGTACCAGCGCCGGAACTGGCCGAGATCCTGGCCAGAGGTCTCGGCCATGGCGGCCAGGAAGTCGTCGATGGTCACCGCCTGTCCGTCGTGGCGGCGGAAAAAGAGGTCCATGCCGGCCATGAAGGCCGCCTCACCGACCACCAGGCGGAGCATGCGCGCCACCTCCGCGCCCTTCTGGTAGACGGTGCTGGTATAAAAATTGTTGATCTCGATATAGGACTGGGGCTGGACCGGGTGGGCCAGGGGGCCGGCGTCTTCCGGAAACTGGCTGGTGCGCAGATGGCGCACGTCGTTGATCCTCTTCACCGGCCGGCAGACGGTGTCAGCGGTGAATTCCTGGTCCCGGAAGATGGTGAGCCCCTCCTTGAGGCTCAGCTGGAACCAGTCCCGGCAGGTGATGCGGTTGCCGGTCCAGTTGTGGAAGTACTCGTGGGCGATGACGGCGGTGATGCTCTGGAAATCGGCGTCGGTGGCGGTCTCGGGCTTGGCCAGCACATACTGGGCGTTGAACAGGTTGAGGCCCTTGTTCTCCATGGCGCCCATGTTGAAGTCATCGATGGCCACAATCATGTAGAGGTCGAGATCGTATTCGCGGCCAAAGACCCGCTCGTCCCAGGCCATGGCCTTCTTCAGGCTGGCCAGGGCGTGGTCGGTGCGGTCCAGGTGCTCGGGCCGCACATACAGCTTCAGCTCCACCCGCCGGCCGGAGGCGGTGACGAAGGCGTCCTCTGCCGCGACCAGGGGGCCGGCCACCAGGGCGAACAGGTAGCAGGGCTTGGGGAAGGGATCGTGCCAGCGGGCATAGCTGCGGCCATCCGGCCAGGAGCCGGCTGCCGCCAGGTTGCCGTTGGCCAGCAGCACCGGCCAGCGCTCGGGGTCGGCGACGATGGTGGTGGTGAAGACCGACAGCACATCCGGGCGGTCCAGAAAGTAGGTCAGGCGGCGGAAGCCCTCCGGCTCGCACTGGGTGCAGAACAGGCCCCCTGAGGTGTAGAGCCCTTCCAGGGCGGTATTGGCCGCAGGGTTGACCCGGGTGCTGACCTCGAGCAGGAACCGCTCCGGCGGCTCCTGCACCGTGAGCTGTCCGGGGCGGACCTGAAAACGGTCCGCTGCCAGGGGCTCGCCGTCCAGGGACAGCCCGGTGAGCACGAGGTCCCGCCCCGCCAGGACCAGGGGCGTGGGGCCCGCGGTCAGCCTGCGGAACTGAAGCCGCGCCCTGATGCGGGTCGCGTCCGGATCCAGCTCCACCAGAAGGTCCGTGGTGTCGATGGCAAACGCCGGCGGGCGGTAGTCCCGAAGGCGGACCGGCCGCGGCCGGGCGGTTGCGGTGCGTGGCATGTCGTCCTCCTGGTACAAGACGGAAAGGAGGGCGGACCGGACGCCCTCCGGGATGACAGACTTCTTTGTTCCGTGCTACAAGGAATCACCCTGCCGGCGGGCGTCGCCGGCAGCCGCATCCCTCACCCATGCCACAGGAGACCGTCATGGACAAGCTGACCCACAACGCGCATGCCCGCCTGCAGGAGATGTGTGACTGCTACACCGACACCGATTTCGCGGCCGAGATGGCCCGTGCCGCCGCCGAGCCCGGCGCGGACCTCACCGAAGGCGGCCTCAAGTACCTGGCCCTGGCCCTGCTCCACGCCCTGAGCGAGAAAGCGGTCAAGCTCAGCTTCAAAAGCAAGAAGGGCACGGTGACGGCCAAGCTGGTCACCGAGGACGGTAAATCCACCCTGCCGGCCCCCTCCCCTGCCCTCTTTGCCGAGCTGGTCGCCACCCTCCGGTCCATCCTGCACCTGGAAGACTCCGGTGCGTCCCCCCTGGTCCTGGGCCTGCGCAGCGGCCAGGTGGACGTGGCGGTGAAGATCAAGAAGGACAAGGACAAGGAGTCGGTGAAGATCACCTTGCCGCCGCTGTAGCTATACCGTGCCGGCCACGATCCCTGAGTCGTTGGGGCCCACAAAGGCCAGGCGGCGGATATCCTTCAGGCCAGCCTCCTGGAGCATGGCCCGGAGATCCCCCTCCGAGTAGGAACGGCCGTTGCCGTTGTTGACCAGCATGTTGAGGGAGAACAGGGCCGGGAAGAGCGGCGCGGCGTGGCTGTCGTCCAGCAGGAACTCGTGCACCATGACCAGGCCGCCCGGGGCCAGGGCATCGCGGGTCTTCCTGATCAGCCGCTGGCAGGCCTCGGGGCCGTTGCTGTGCAGGATCTGGGACAGCCAGGCCACGTCACACCCGGCGGGCAGGGGCGTCTGGTTGAAATCGCCGGCGGCAAAGTCGATACGGCCAGCGAGCCCGAAGCGCTCCACCGTAGCCCGGGCAAAAGGCTCGGTGGTCGGCCGGTCGAAGATGACCGCGGTCAGGCCCGGGTTGGCCAGGCAGAAGTGGATGGCGTAGGTGCCAGGCCCTCCTCCCAGATCCAGGAGCCGCCGCCGGCCGGCGAGGTCGATCTCCGCGGCCAGCCGGGGGGCAATGGCCATGGCCAAGTTGAACATGCCCAGCTGGAAGCTCTCCCGCTCCCGCTCCTCGCCGTAGCTCCGCTTCTCCACCGCCTCGCCGGTGCGCACCGCGGTGTCGAGCTGGGCCCAGCCGTCCACCAGATGGTGGTGGTGCAAGATGATGTAGCCGATGTAGCCAGGGGTGCCCTCGACCAGAAAACGGGCCGCGGCCGGGCCGTTGGTGAAGCGATCGCCGGTCTTCTGCAGCAGGCCCATGGCGGCCAGGGCATTGAGGAGCACGGTGGTGGCCCGGGGATGGGCGCCGGTGGCCGCCGCCACCTCTTCCCCGCTCCGGCCACCCTCGTTGAGGACGGTGAACACCCCCAGCCGGACGCCGGCGTGGAGGGTCGAGGCCTGCCAGTAGCCGGTGGACAGGCTCAGGATCTGACCTGCGCTGGTGATTTCGCCCATGGGGGGTGTCCTCCTTCACTGGGGGTTGACACTGGCCCGGTGGCGGGCCAGGAAGGCGGCGATCCGATTCGCCTCCTCGGCAGAGATCCAGTTGGGATCCTTGCCCCGCATGCGCTGCACAGTGGCCTGCCAGGCCGCGGCGGAGCGGCGCTCGCCCAGGGGCCGGCTGGCGCTGTGGCAGTGGGAGCAGCGATTGGCGAACAGGCTGGCATCAGGGTCCTTGCGCCAGGCGTCCTCCTGGGGGCCGGAGCCGCAGCCGGCAGCCAGAACAGGGATCAGGATCGCCAGGAAAGCCAGGCCGCTGCGCTGTCGGGTGGTCATGGAGAGCCTCCGGGGTCAGTGAGAGGGCCGGCCACCAGCTCCGCCAGCCGGCGGGCGTTGGCAAAGGCATGGCCCTGGGCGTCGTTGTCGAAATAGACATAGCCGGGCCGGCCCCAGGCGGCCAGCTTGCCGGCCCAGGCCGCCAGCTGCTCCTCGCGGTAGAGGGAGCCGTAAAGGGATTCGGCCCCGTGCAGGCGCAGATAGACAAAGTCCGCGGTCAGCTCCTCGTGGTACGGGTAGCGGCCAGCCGCGTCGGCGATGCACAGGGCCAGATTGTGGTCGGCCATGATCTTCCGGGCCAAGGCTCCCAGCCAGCTGGGGTGGCGGACCTCCAGGGCGTGGCGCCGCCGGCCGTCCAGGGCCTGGCAGAAATCGACCAGCAGCTGCTCGGCGAAAACGAGGCTGGGCGGCAACTGGCAGAGGATGGGACCCAGCTTCTCCCCCAGCTCATCCACCGCCTGATACAGCCGGGCCAAAGGCTCCGCCGGATCAGCCAGCCGCCGGACATGGGTGAGATAGCGGCTGGCCTTGACCGCCCACAGAAAGGCGGCCGGCGTCCGCCGCCGCCAGCCGGCGAAGGTGGCCGGCTGGGGCAGCCGGTAGAAGCTGGCGTTGAGCTCCACGGTGTCCAGCTGGCCGGCGTACCACTCCAGCCACCTCGCCGGGGGACAGTCCGCTGGGTATACTGTCTCCCGCCAGTGGGGATAGCTCCAGCCCGAGGTGCCGACGCGGATCAGGGCGGTCATGGCCTGGCCATTCTATGAGGTCAAAGCCGGGGCCGTCAATCGGCAAGACGGCTGTCCAGAGGGGGCCAAAGGGAGCCATGCTCAAAGAAGCCGCATTCCTGCTTGTCTCCCTGGCCGCCGGCGGCCTGGGCCTCTGGGGACTGAAGCGCCTCCTCGGCGACTCGTGTACCCCTTGACTCCTCCCCCCGGGGAGCTTTCCGCCCCCTGCTTCGTCCGGCTGCGCCCGCATTGGCAAACGCCGGTCCGCGGTGACACGGCCCCCCTTTCCTGGCTCCAGACATTGGACGGCACGGGGGTTTGCCATTGACATCCGTCCGTTGTCTGGGTAGAGTCCCGGTTTGTCCAAACGAAGGGAGACATGTCAGGCGCTGGGGGCAGATGTGAATCTTTCGGTCAAGGATGCCGCGAATCTGCTCGCGGTGTCCGAAAAGACGATCTACCGCTGGATCAAACGGGGGGTTCTGGCGGCCTATCGGGTGCACGAGCAGTACCGGTTCAACCGGGCGGAGCTCCTGGAATGGGCGACATCGCAGCGCATCAACGTGGCGCCGGAGATGCTCGACGAGCCGGAGGAGCCGCCGCCGCTCATGCCGTCTCTCGCCGAGGCTCTGGAGGCGGGCGGCATCCACTACCGGGTGGAGGGCGACAGCCGGGACGCCGTCCTGGCCCAGGTGGTCCGGCACCTCGCCCTGCCCGAGACAGTGGACCGGGAGTATCTCACCCGGCTGCTCATCGCCCGGGAGCGGTTGGCGTCCACCGGTGTGGGCAATGGCGTTGCCGTGCCCCACGTGCGCAACCCCTCGGTGCTCCACGTCACCCAGCCTCTGGTCGCCCTCTCTTTCCTGGAGCACCCCGTTGACTTCCACGCCATCGATGGCGTACCCGTGCACACCCTCTTTTGCACCATCTCACCGACCCTGCGCTCCCATCTGACGCTCCTGTCCCACCTCGGCTTCGCCCTGCGCCATCCGCAGGTCAAAGCGGTCCTGGCCCAGCAGCCGAGCCGCACAGAAATCCTCGCCGCCATCCGGCAGCTTCCCTGGAGCTGAACCTTCCCAACAAGGTGACTGGCAGTGAATGTCCTCCCGGTGAACGTCGCCGCAGCATCGGTGCTGCTGCTCCTGGTCTTCAGCCTGCTGGCAGCGATTCTGCGCCGCTGGCAAGCCGTTCTGGTCGTGGTCTCCTTCCTGACCAGCGCGCTGGCCTCGCTGCTGGCGGTCGCGGCCGGGGTGTGGAGTGTGGGCGCCAACTCCACCGGCCGGATCGTTCTCCCCATCGGTCTGCCGGATTTGCCGTTCCATTTGCGCCTCGACCCCTTGGCCGGCTTCTTTCTGACCGTGGTCGGCCTCTTGGCCTTCTTCGTCTCCCTCTACTCCATCGGCTATGTCCGGGGCTATCTCGGCCGCCGCTCGATCACCAGCCTGGTCATCTTCTACTGTCTGTTCCTGGCTGGGATGTTCATGGTGGTCCTGGCCGACGATGCCCTCTTCTTCCTCGTTTCCTGGGAGATCATGGCCGCCGCCTCCTACTTTCTCGTGCTGTTCGAGAACGAGCGGGTCGAGAACCGGCGGGCTGCCTTCCTTTATATGGTCGTGGCCCACGTGGGCGCCATCGCCATCCTGCTGGCCTTTGGCGTTTTGGCCGGCTGCGCCGCCGGCTTCGGCAGCTTTGTCGGCTACACCTTCGACGCCATGCGGCAGGCCACCTTTCCGGTTCCATGGGCGACCGCCGCGTTCCTGCTGGCCTTTTTCGGCTTTGCCGCCAAGGCCGGCGTGGTGCCGCTCCATGTCTGGCTCCCCGAGGCGCATCCGGTGGCGCCGTCCAATGTCTCGGCCCTCATGAGCGGTGTGATGCTCAAGACCGCCATCTACGGCATCATCCGGGTGACCTTCGATCTCATCGGCACCTTCCCCTGGTGGTGGGGAGCGCTGGTGCTGGTCTTCGGCCTCCTGTCCGCGGTCATGGGGGTGCTCTACGCCCTTATGCAGCATGATCTCAAGCGCCTGCTCGCCTACCATTCGGTGGAGAACATCGGCATCATCCTCATCGGTCTTGGCCTGGCCATGATCTTCACCTCCTTCCAGCTGCCGCTCCTGGCCGCCCTGGGGCTCATTGCCGGGCTCTACCACACCATGAACCATGCCCTGTTCAAGGGGCTCCTGTTCATGGGCGCCGGTGCCGTGCTCCACGCCACCGAAGAGCGGAACATGGAGGAGATGGGCGGCCTTATCCACCGGATGCCCTGGACCGCCGCCCTCTTCCTGGTGGGCTGCGTTTCCATCTCGGCCCTGCCGCCTTTGAACGGCTTTGTCTCCGAATGGCTCACCTTCCAGGCCTTTCTGCTGTCACCCTCCCTGCCCAGCCAGGTGATGAAGCTCCTGATCCCGCTGGGCGCTGCCCTCCTGGCGCTCACCGGCGCCCTGGCAGCGGCCTGCTTCGTCAAGGCCTTCGGTGTCACCTTCCTCGGCCACTGGCGGGGCCACCGGCGACCCACCGAAATCCGGGAGGCCGGCTGGACCATGCGGCTGGGCATGCTGCTGGCTGCCCTCTCCTGCCTGGGGCTGGGGGTTATGCCCACCCTGTTCATCGAATGGATGGACATCCTGGCCGAGCAGCTGGTGGGTGCCAGGCTGGCCGCCACCGCCAGCGAGCACGGCTGGATGTGGCTCACCCCGGTCTCGTACGAACGGGCCTCCTATTCCGGCGGCATCGTCTTTTGCGGCATCCTGGTGGTGGTCTCGGCGGCCTATCTTCTTTTGCATGTGAAGCCCGGCGCCATCCACCGGGTGCCGATCTGGGATTGCGGCTTCGAGAAGCTCACCGCCCGGATGCAGTACAACGCCACCTCCTTCGCCATGCCGATCCGGCGGATCTTCGGCTATCTGTTCAACATCAAGGAGCAGGCTATCCTCGCCCCGCAGAGCGGCCACAAGGCCTTCCCGGTGCGGATCCGCTACCGGCTGCGCATCCGGGACCGGGTCTGGGGCTGGATCTACAAGCCGATCGTCGAGGTGTCCTTCTGGCTGTCCCGCAAGGTGGGGCGGCTCCAGCAGGGCCGGATCCAGGCCTATCTCATCTACTCCTTTGTCACCATCCTGGTCCTTCTGGTGTTCATGCGATGAAGCCCTCTGCCTTTGTGGTCGAGCTGCTGCAGATTGCCGCCGTCGTCGGGCTGGCGCCGGCCTTCGTCGGCTGGGTGCGCATGCTCAAGTGCTGGTCCCAGGGCCGCACCTCGGCCAGCCTCTTCCAGCCCTACCGGGACCTCGCCAAGCTCATCGGCAAGGACGTGGTGCTGGCGGAGAACGCCTCCTGGATCTTCCGCTTCACCCCGTACCTCCTGTTCGGCACCGCGGTCCTGAGCGCCGGCATCATCCCGATCCTGTCCGTGGACCTGCCCATGGCGCCGGCGGCGGACATCATCGTCATCGTGGCACTCTTTGCCATCGCCCGTTTCTTCACCGCCCTGGCCGGCATGGATATCGGCACCGCCTTCGGAGGCATGGGCGCCAGCCGGGAGATGATGATCGCCTCCCTGGCCGAGCCGGCCATGCTGATGGCGATCTTCACCGTCTCCCTCACCAACCGCTCCACCTCCCTGGCCCAGATCGTCATGGTCATCACCAGTGGCGAGACGGTGGTCCGGCCTTCCCTGGCCTTTGCCCTGCTCGCCTTCGTGATGATCGCTCTGGCCGAGACAGGCCGGATCCCGGTGGACAACCCGGCCACCCATCTGGAGCTGACCATGGTGCACGAGGCGATGATCCTGGAATATTCGGGCCGCCACCTCGCCCTCATCGAATGGGCCGGGATGATGAAGCTCTTCCTCTTTGTTGCCATGGGGATCGCCGCTTTCCTGCCCTGGGGCATCGCCACCGAAGGCCACCTCCTGGCGCTGCCCGCAGCCTTCGGCATCCTCTTCGCCAAGCTCGGCCTGGCCGGTATTGGCATCGTCTGGATCGAGACCGGGCTGGCCAAGATGCGGCTCTTCCGGCTGACCGAGTTCCTGGGCTCGGCCTTCCTCCTGGCCACCCTGGGCATGATCTCCTTCTTCATCCTGGACTGACCCATGACCACCGCTCTCGCCGCCCAGACCAACAGCTTCCTGGCCGCCCTCGTGCTGCTCACCGGCTTTGGCATGCTGGTGCAGAAACGGATCTACGGGCTCATCCACATCTTCACCTGGCAGGGCCTCTTTCTGTCGGTGAACACCGCCATTGTCGGCTACGTGGCGAACCGGCACCACCTCTACATCTCCTCGGTGCTGACCCTGGCGCTCAAGGTGGTCCTCCTGCCCTATATCCTCCACGTCCTCATCCACCGGTTGCGGATCCGCAAGGAGGTGGAGACCGTCGTCAACATCCCCATGACCATGCTGATCGGCATCGCGCTGGTCATCTTCTCGTACCACCTCATGGCCCCGGTGCGGGAGCTGTCCACCCTCATCACCCGCTCGACCCTGGCGGTGGCCATGGCCACGGTCATGATCGGTCTTCTCATGATGATCACCCGCCGGCACGCGGTGAGCCAGATCATCGGCTTTTTGGCCATGGAGAACGGCCTGTTCTTTGCCGCCACCAGCGCCACCTACGGCATGCCCCTGGTGGTGGAGCTGGGGGTGGCCCTGGATATCCTCATCGCCGCCTTCATCTTCGGCATCTTCTTTTTCCAGATCAATACCGCCTTCGACAGCCTCAATGTCGAGCAGATGGCCAGACTGAAAGAGGGGGACTGACCCGTGAACAGCAGCATGGCACTTCTGGTGCTTCTCGGCGTCCCCCTGTTTGCCGCCGCCATTCTCGCCCTGGTGGGCGACCGGCGGTTTGCGCCGGAGGTCAACATCGCCGGCTCCGCCGCCACCTTTGTCGCCGGGCTCGGCCTGGCCTGGGAGGTCTGGGCCGCCGGCCCGATCCTGGCGGCCGGCCGCTTCTTCTTCGTCGATGCCTTCAACGTCTATCTGGCCGTGCTCACCGCCTTCGTCTCCATGACCACCGCCATCTTCAGCCGCCGGTACATGCGCCGGGAGCGGAAGCACGGCCGGGTCGGCTCGGTGGGGATGCGCTTCTACCACGCCATGTTCCAGATGTTCATCTTCGCCATGCTCCTGTGCCTTCTGACCAACAACGTCGGCATCCTCTGGATCGCCATGGAGCTGGCCACCCTGTCCACCGTGCTGCTCGTCTCCCTGTACCGCACCCCCACTGCCATCGAGGCGGCCTGGAAGTATTTCATTCTCTGCGGCGTCGGCATCGCCCAGGCCCTGTTCGGGACGGTGCTCCTCTACTTCGCGGCGGAGAAGGTCCTGGGAGAGGGGGGCGAGGCCCTGCTCTGGACCAACCTCTACCGGGTGAGCGGCAGCCTGGAGCCCACCGTGCTCTCCCTGGCCTTTGTCTTCCTCATGGTCGGCTACGGCACCAAGGTGGGCCTGGCGCCCCTGCACAACTGGCTGCCGGACGCCCACAGCGAGGGTCCCACCCCCATCTCGGCGGTGCTCTCGGGCCTTCTTCTCAACATCGCCCTCTATGCCCTGGTCCGCTGCAAGGTGCTGGTGGATGGCTCCACCCACACCCATCACGCCGGTGACATCATGATGGGCTTCGGCATCCTCTCCGTCCTGGTCGCCTCCTTCTCCCTGCTGCGGCAAAAGGACATCAAGCGGATGTTCTCCTATTCCTCCATCGAGCACATGGGGATCGCCACCTTTGCCTTCGGCCTGGGCGGCCCCATCGCCACCTTCGGCGGTCTCCTGCACATGCTGGTCCACAGCCTGGCCAAGTCGTCGATCTTCTTCACCGTCGGCCATGCAGCGCAGATGCACCGCACCCAGGAGATGGACCGGATCAAAGGGCTGTTCAAGGGCAACCCCCTGGTGGGCTGGGGGCTGATGTTCGGGGTCATGGCCATTGTCGGCCTGCCGCCTTTCGGCATCTTCACCAGCGAGTTTCTGATCCTGACCGCGACGATCAAGGATGCGCCGCTCTGGACGCCCTTTCTGCTGCTCGGCCTCGGGGTGGCCTTCGCCGCCCTGCTCCGCAAGGTCCAGCCCATGGTTTCCGGAGAGATCCCGTCCCATCAGGCGCCGGTGACCGCGGCCCATCTGCCGGTGCTCCTGCACATGGTGCTCGTCCTGGCCATCGGCTTCTCCATGCCGGACTTCCTCAATGCGTGGCTCCAGGCCACGGTGGAACTGCTGCAATGAGCCTGCTGCACGATGCCATCGCCACGGCGCTGGACGCCGAGATCCGCCTGGACCCCAGCCAGCACCCGGCTTCGGTGCTGCTGTGCCAGGTGCCCCGGGAGAAGTTCGTCGAGGCGGCGCGGCTGCTCAAGAAGGCCTATGCCCTGCTCGCTGCCGAGTGGGCGACCGACGAGACGGCGTTCGGCCGGGGCTACGGGATCTACGCCTGCTTCCGGTGGGGGCCCGAGTACCTGATCGTCAAGACCGAGGCGCCGGCAGAAGACCCCACCTTCCCCAGCCTGACCAGGAAGTTTGTGCCGGCCTACCGCTTCGAGCGGCAGATCCACAGCCTCATGGGCGTAACCCCGGTCGGCCACCCGGATCTCAGGCCCTGGATCAAGTTCGAGGACTGGCCGCCGGACGCCTGGCCGCTCAGGAAATCCTTTGACCCCTCCCGGCCCCTGCCCCGGGTGCCCGGCGAATACGCCTGGGCCAGGGCCGAGGGCGAGGGCGTCTACGAAATCCCGGTGGGCCCGGTGCATGCCGGCATCATCGAGCCGGGCCATTTCCGCTTCCAGGCGGTGGGCGAGAGCATCATCAACCTGGAAGAAAGGCTGGGCTACGTCCACAAAGGCATCGAGAAGCGCTTCGAGGGCCTCTCCTGGCAGGAAGGCTGCCGGCTGGCGGCCCGGATCTCCGGCGACACCACCGTGGCCCACAGCCTGGCCTACGCCATGGCCCTGGAGTCGATGACCGCCTGCCAGCCGCCGCCCAGAAGCCAATGGCTGCGGGCCCTGTTCCTGGAAAGGGAGCGGATCGCCAACCACCTGGGCGATATCGGTGCCATCGCCAACGACGCCGCCTTCGCCTTCATGCTCTACCAGATGATGCGCCTCAAGGAGATGCTCCTGCGGACCAACCACCAGCTCTTCGGCCACCGCCTCCTCATGGACCGGGTACAGCCCGGCGGGGTGACGGCGGATATCGACGCCGCCGGCCGGGCGGAGATGCTGGCGGAGCTGGACATCCTGGCCAGGGAGTTCGAGCGGCTGGTGGTCATCTACGACGAAAGCCCCTCCCTGGAGGACCGGGTCAAGGACACCGGCGTGCTCCTGCCGGAGACGGCCCGGGAGCTCTGTGTGGTGGGTATCGTGGCCCGGGCGAGCGGCATGAACCTCGACTGCCGGATCTTCAACCCCTTCCCGCCCTACGACCAGTACGAGAGCCTGGAGCTCAATGTGCCGGTCATGGTCACCGGCGATGTCCATGCCCGGGTCTGGGTGCGGATCAACGAGATCCGGGAGTCGATCCGGATCATCCGCTGGCTCTTGGACAACCTGCCGGCCGGGGAGATCACCGCGCCGGTTGGCCGGCCGGGACCCGATGGCGCCGGCTTTGCCGCGGTGGAGGGCTGGCGGGGGGAGATCATCTGCTGGCTGCAGTCAGGGCCGGCCGGGGAGGTGAGCCGGGTCATGGTGCGGGACCCGTCCAGCGTCAACTGGCTCGGGCTGGAGCAGGCCATTCCGGGCAACATCGTCCCGGATTTCCCCCTGTGCAACAAGAGCTTCAACCAGTCGTACTCGGGACACGATGTATGATCAGGATCGCCAGACAGATACTGCGCACCGGCATCGTCACGGAGCCTTTCATCCCTGAGGCCCGGGACCAGATCCGGGAGATCGGCAGCCGGCTTACGGCCAGGATCCGCAAGCGCTTCCGGGGCAGCCTCACCATCCGGCAGGTGGATGCCGGCTCCTGCAACGGCTGCGAGCTGGAGATCCACGCCCTGAACAACCCGATCTACAACTGCGAGCGCTTCGGCATCCATTTCACCGCCTCGCCCCGCTTTGCCGACCTGCTCCTGGTGACGGGCCCGGTGGCGCACAACATGGAGATCGCCCTCCGCCGCACCTACGACGCCACCCCGTCCCCCAAGCTCGTGGTGGCGGTGGGCGATTGCGGTGTGGATGGCGGCGTCTTCGGCCGAGGCTACGCCTCGCTCGGCGGCATCCACCAGGTCATCCCGGTGGATGTCGCCATCGCCGGCTGCCCACCGACCCCCTGGGCATTGCTCACCGGCATCCTGCAGGCCATCGAGGGGTGAAGGGTGCTCCCGGTTCGGGAGCACCGCGAGGAGAGGCTTACCGCGTTATGCCAGCAATCGAATTCCAAGGGAAAAGGATCGAGGTTGACGACAACGGCTTCATTCTCAACCTCAGTGACTGGAGTGAAGACCTGGCCAGGCATCTGGCGGCCCAGGACGGCATCACCTTGACCGATGCCCACTGGGAGGTGATCAACTTCCTGCGGGACTATTACCGCAAGTACCAGATCGCCCCGATCATCAAGACCCTGGTCAAGGAGATCGGCACCGTGCTGGGGCCGGAAAAGGGCACCACCCGCTACCTTTACGAGCTCTTTGCCGGCGGCCCGGCCAAACAGGCCTGCCGCTACGCCGGCCTGCCCCGCCCCACCGGCTGCGTCTAGCTCCGGGGAAGGTGTGCTGCCGGTAAAGCTTCGCCACCTCCTCCGGGCCACGCCTCCCTCCAAATTCCCTCCCTGCCCGCCGGATTGTCCACTATAATCGGGTATCGTCCGTATTCTCTTCCCCTGTTGCTACAGAGCTCGCCGGCTGGGAAGGTTGTTTTGTCGTCCTCACCGAACATAAAATTCGAGTCAAGCGTCCTTGACGACCAGTAGCCAAAACTTCGCTTACGGTCACTTGCCCCCTCACCCCACGACGACTCGAGCAGCCAGCCGACCAGGCCGGGCTAGACCCGGGTCAGCTGGCGGTACTTGATGCGGTGCGGCTGGTCGGCGGCGGTGCCCAGGCGGGCGTGGCGGTCCTCCTCATACTCCGAGTAGTTGCCATCGAACCAGACGACCCGGCTGTCGCCCTCGAAGGCCAGGATGTGGGTGGCGATCCGGTCCAGGAACCAGCGGTCGTGGCTGATGACCACGGCGCAGCCGGCAAACGCCTCCAGGGCCTCCTCCAGGGCGCGCATGGTGTTGACGTCCAGGTCGTTGGTGGGCTCATCGAGGAGGATGACGTTGGCGCCGGACTTGAGCATCCTGGCCAGGTGCACCCGGTTGCGCTCGCCACCGGAAAGAAGCCCCACCTTCTTCTGCTGGTCCGGGCCCAGGAAGTTGAAGCGGGCCACGTAGGCCCGGGAGTTGACCTGGCGGCTGCCCAGCTGGATCGTCTCCTCGCCGCCGCTGATGCACTGCCAGATGGTCTGCTCCGGGTCCAGGGCCTCCCGGCTCTGGTCGACATAGGCGAGCGTCACCGTCTCCCCGATCCGGATCTCGCCGCGGTCCGGCTGCTCCTGGCCGGTGATCATCCGAAACAGGGTGGTCTTGCCGGCGCCGTTGGGGCCGATGACGCCGATGATGCCGCCCGGCGGCAGGGCAAAGCTCATCCCCTCCACCAGCAGCCGCTCTCCGTAGGCCTTGCTCACCTCCTTGGCCTCGATCACCACACTCCCCAGCCGGGGGCCGGGCGGGATGTAGATCTCCAGATCCCGGGCCATGGCCTCCCCTTCCTGGGCCAGGAGCTTCTCGTAGGCGGTGATGCGGGCCTTGGCCTTGGCGTGGCGGCCCTTGGGGGACATGCGGATCCACTCCAGCTCCCGCTCCAGGGTCTTCTGGCGCTGGGTCTCGGCCTTCTCTTCGGTTTCGAGCCGTTTTCGCTTCTGCTCCAGCCAGGAGGAGTAGTTGCCCTGCCAGGGGATGCCCTGGCCCCGGTCCAGCTCCAGGATCCAGCCAGCGACGTTGTCCAGGAAGTAGCGGTCGTGGGTGACGGCGATGATGGTGCCGGCGTAGCGCTGGAGGTGGTGCTCCAGCCAGGCGACGGTTTCGGCATCCAGATGGTTGGTGGGCTCATCGAGGAGCAGGATGTCCGGCTTCTGGAGCAGGAGCCGGCACAGGGCGACCCGCCGCCGCTCGCCGCCGGAGAGCACCTTGACCGGCGTGTCGCCGGCCGGGCAGCGCAGGGCGTCCATGGCCATCTCCAGACGGCTGTCCAGGTCCCAGGCGTCCAGGGCGTCCAGCCGCTCCTGGACCTCGGCCTGGCGGGCGATGAGCTTGTCCATGGCCTCGTCGTCCATGGGCTCGGCGAAGCGCTCGTTGATGGCATTGAACTCGGCCAGAAGATCGACCGTGGCCTGGACGCCCTGGGAGACGATCTCCCGCACGGTCCTGGTGTCGTCGAGCTGCGGCTCCTGTTCGAGAAAGCCGATGGTGTAGCCCGGGGAGACGGCGGTACGGCCGCTGAAGTCCTGGTCCACCCCGGCCAGGATCCGCAAAAGGCTCGATTTGCCGGAGCCGTTGAGGCCCAGAACGCCGATCTTGGCGCCGTAGAAATAGGACAGGGAGATGTCCTTCAGGATGGGCTTCTTGTTGTAGTGCTTGCTCACCCGGATCATGGAATAGATGACTTTGTTGGGCTCGGTGCTCATGGGAAAAATCGTCCTTGCGGCTGGGGTTGGGAACAAAAGCAGGCCCCGGCCGGGGGTGCCGAAGCGGCTTCCCGGTCGGGGCCTCTGTGTCGGTGGGCGGGGAAGGCTTGCGACTTTCTAGTAGAGTCTCTTGTGGGGCCTGGTCCGGATCGGCGTGAAGATGACGGCTTGACCGTCCGCCTCCAGGCGCACCGTGGTCCAGTCGGTGACCGCATACCAGACGCCGATCCGGTTGCCGGCCTGGTCCAGGATCAGGGCGCCGTAGGCATCCGCCTGCAGGTCCTGCCAGCGGTCGTCCATGCGGCTCACCCAGGCCCCGAGCTGCGCCGGGGTGGGCTGCACCGGCTTCCACAGGCTGGGGGCCAGCTGGTACCGGCGGTCCACGGCCAGGATCGCCACCGGCTCGGCATCGGGGCCAAAGATGTAGTACTGATGGTCAGCCAGAACCTGTTGGCTCCGGAACTGGCGCGTGATCTCAGTGTCCGGACGGACCTGCCCGTAGCCGGCCAGAGCGCAGGCAGCCAAGAGGACCAGGCAGAAGCCGGCCAGCCCCGGACCTGCCCCAAACGGCATCCGTCGCGATGGGAAAGGGACGCGCATGTGCTTGTCCTCCGACCAGGATCGGTACGAAACCGCCCCCGGCTCAGGTGGCACGCTCATCCGGCAGGCTCGCCTGGCCGCGGGGCGTGAACCGGTCGTAAGCCTGGAGCCGGTTGCCGGCGATCAGCCGCCGGACGTCCTGCACATACTCGGCACCCCGCTGGGAGTACCCGGCCAGCCCGGTGGCCAGGACCAGAGGATCACGGGACTTGGCCCGGATCTGCCGGAAACGGCGGTAGGCGGGGTGGCTGTTCAGAAGATGCACGAACTCGCTCACCGCCTCCGGGATGGAGCCGAAAGAGGCGGCCCGGCTGCCCACCATCATGCCGAAAGGATTGTGGTGGCTCAGCGCCAGCTTGGATCGGCCCCAGTCCGACTCCAGGGCACCCTGGCCCAGGATGAGGCTGGGCGGCACCACATCCACCCGCAGGAGCAGCTCGGCCGCCTGGTCGGTGTTGTACTTGGCGACGAGCTCAGCGAGGAAGGCGGTCTCCCAGGGCCGGAGCCGCTCCCGCCACGGGGCCTGCTCGCCGAAGCGCACCGTCTCCGGCGGCGGGCTGCCCAGCCGCTCCAGGATGCCTCTGAGCACCTGGCGCTCCCCGGCCACCTCGTCCAACGTGGCCAGTGCAGCCGGCAGCAGGGTGTGGAAGAAGACCCGCTTGCGAATCCTGCCGTCCTCCAGGGAGGCCAGATTGGGCGGATAGGCGGCGAAGAGCACCTGGAGCGGATCCCGCTCCTGCTCCAGCACCTCCCAAAGATCATAGGCCTTGAGCAGATCCACCAGCTCCTCGGCGGTGTTGGCCTTGAGCACCGGTGCCGGCACCGGCTCCAGGAGGGGACTGCCGGTGGCGAAGGCGCCGCCATCGGCGATCGTGGGGTGGCACACCAGGGCCACCCGCTGCGGGAGGTCGAGCCAGACACGCGGGGCTGCTGCCAGCATGGCGACCGGGATACCGGCCACCAGATAGAAGAGCACCCGGGCCTTCCAGCCCTGGTCGTTGCCACTGGCCGTTGGCTGCATCGTGGCCCCAGAGTCGTCTGCCGATCCGTTCATTATCCACCTCCCGTTGCCGTCGCCAGGTTGCGGCCTGGGCTTGAACCCCTTCTTGAACCCCTTTGCCAGGAAGGACGGAACCGTTTATGGTAGTGCCCCGGCACAAGGGAGCACCCGCGGCTCCCATTGCCAATGAGGCCTGTCATAGCAGAGGTCGAGCCCCAAAGGCAACCTTTCGTTTTCGTCGAGCTTCGCTCCGGGATCGCCCCGCGCCTTCGCCCATGGCTTCTGTCCTCCGCATCCGCGACCTGGTCATCGACCCGCCGCTGGTCCTGGCGCCCATGGCCGGCATCACCCATTCGGCCTTCCGGCGCCTGGTCCTGGAGCTGGGTGGGGTGGGCCTCCTCACGAGCGAGATGCTCTCTGCCCGGGGCCTGCCCCAGGATCGGCCGGCCACCACCCCGGCCCTGGTGCGCACCCCGGCCGAGCGGCCCCTGGCCTTCCAGGTCTTCTTCGCTGCGGCCGCCGATATCGGCCCGGCCTTCGAGGTGCTCCATCGCCTGGGGGCCGATGCCATCGACCTCAACCTGGGCTGCCCGGCCCCCCAGGTGCGGCGGCATGGGGCCGGCAGCCGCCTGGCCGGCGATCTCGACCACGCCCGGGGCCTGGTCCGCCATGCCCGGGTCTGCACCCACCTGCCCCTGTCTGCCAAGATCCGGCTGGGCGAGCGTCTGGAGGAACAGCCCCTGGCTGATCTGTGCCATATGCTCGAGGACGAGGGGGTCGAGATGATAACCGTTCACGCCCGGCTGCGCAAGGAGCCCTACGGCCGGCCGCCCCGCTGGGACTGGATCGGCCGGGTGAAGAGCTGGGTGGGCGTGCCGGTGATCGGCAATGGCGGCATCTTCAGCGTCGAGGATGCCCGCCGGTGTCTCGCGATCTCCGGCTGCGACGGCCTGATGCTGGGTCGCGGTGCGGTGGTCAGGCCCTGGCTCTTCGCCGAGCTGGCCCGGGAGATCCATGGCCGCAAGATCCCCGTGCCGGCGACGGACCGCCCTGCCCTCTACCGGCGCTTCGTGGATCTGCTGGAGGAAAGCTTCCTGCCGGAACGGCGGCTGGGGCGGTTGAAGGAATTCACGCACTACTTCGCCAGCACCTACACCTACGGCCACTGGCTGGCAAGGGCGGTGCAGGCCAGCCGCACCGTGGAGGAGGCCCGGGAGCGGGCCGCGGCCTTCTTCGCCAGCGCCGGAGCGGACGAGCCCAGCCCTGGTCCCTCCGACCACCGCCCAGAACGGCATCCATAAGGCACAATGCCCACAATGGGAATTGCCCCCAATGCCCACGGGCTGGTACCCTGAAGGTCAAGGAGGACGCCGGTATGCTCGTACAGACAGATGCCAGAAGAAGGATCACCCTGCCCCCGAATGTCGGGATCAAGCCAGGAGATGCCCTGGAGATGGAGGTGCTGGAGGACGGCCGGATTCTGCTCGTGCCGGTGGAGCCGGTGCCGCGCCACCAGCTTTGGGCCTGGACGGCCGAGGCGAAGGAGGCCATTGCCGTCTCCCTCAACGATCCCCGCCCCTCGGCGGTGATTGCCACCGCTGGCGAGGCGAAGGCGGCAGCCAAGAGGTGGGCCGGTGAGGATTGAGGTCCGGCCCGCTTTCGAGGAGGCGGTCATGGCCGCGGAGCTGCCTGTCCGCAAGGCTGCAGCCAAGATGCTGGTGCTCCTGCAGTCCCTTGACTCTGAGGGTTTGTGGCGCCATCCAGGGCTCAACTTCGAGAAGCTGCACGGCATGGTCGAGCCCGGGACCGGCGAACAGCTTTACTCTCTCCGCGTCACAGGCCGTGTCCGTGCCGTTGCCTGCCTGGCTTCCGGGCCAGCCCTGGTCCTGGTCAGCCTCCATATCCAACAGGACAAGGCATATCGACGCTGAGCCCTCACCCGATCGGCTCGGCCAGACACATGAACATGATCTTCCGTTTTATGAGCGAGGCGACGAAGGGCAGGGGCGATGTCTCAAGGCCGGAACTGGCCCCCGCCGGAGCTCCTCCCCCTTTTGCCGCTGTCGGCGACGCCCCCTGGTCCCGGAGTGCCGTCACCCGGGTGGAAACAAGATCCAGGCAGCGGAGGAAGTCGGCGGTGCTCTGCATCTGCATGACGAAGTGGGTGTTGGAGTAGACCCCCAGCCGGTGGCGGTCGAGGATGGCCACCTCCTGTCTGGCCTTCTTGAGGAAGGCCATAACCTGCCGCCATTCGGCCTCCCCTGGAGCAGGGGTGACATCCCAGACCAGGGTGGCCAGGGCCAGCCGCAGGTTGGGCTTGAAGCCCTGATTCAGGACGGCTTTGCTGAAGACCTCCATGGCCTGGCCCAGGCGTTGCCTGAGATAGACCGATGCGGCTGCCGCGGCATCGGTCTCGGTGGCGGAAGGGACAGGGGGCTGCAGCCAGCCCCGTTGCCGAAAGAGATAGGCGGCCACCCCGGGATAGGGGTCGAAGGCGGCAATCTCCCCGGCGCCGGCGGCCCCGGCCTCCTGTTCCTTCACCACCGTGGCGAGCAGGGCGCGGGTGTGGATGAGCCAAAAGCCCGACCGGTAGCCGGTGGGTGAGACCGCCTCTCCGGTGGCGAAGGCGGTCTCCGCCTCCTGCAAGGCTTGTCGAGCCCGGGGCAGCAGCTCGTCCCGAGAGCCATCCCGGTCGAGGATGCTGCGCAGCAGCCGTACCCCCCTGCCCGCCCAGCCGATCCCCAGTTCGCAGAGGAGCTCCTCGTCGTCATCGTGATGGCGACGAACGATCTCGACCTCTTCCAGGGCCCGCCGATGGAAGGCCTCGGCATCCCTGGTCTCTTTTCCCTCCTCCATGGCCAGAAGGAAAAAAAAGCATCATCCGCAGGGGCCAGGGGCCAGGGGCTGGGGGGGGCAGGGTCGGGCCCGGGCCCTGGCGGCCGGCGATGGCATCGGGCGGCGGATGGAGCGCTTCTTCGCCGACCACGATCTGCTCCTGACCCCCACCCTGGAGCAGCCGCCGGTGCCGGTCGGCTCCCAGCGGCCGGCCGCTCTCGACCGCCTGGCCATGCAGGTTCTCTGCACGGCTGCAGGGGGCCAACTCCTTCGTGTCGACCGGACCCGGGACGCCATCCTGGCAAGCCTGGTCGGCAAGAGCATGGCCGGCCAGATGCCCTATACCCCGGTCGCCAACCTCACCGGCCAGCCGGCCATCACCCTGCCCCTCCACTGGACCGCGGAAGGGTTGCCCATCGGCGTGCAGTTCCTGGCGCGCTCCGGCGACGAGGCCGGTCTCGTGCGCCTGGCCGGTCAGCTCGAAGTGGCCAAGCCCTGGGGGGGGCGTCGGCCGGGGAGAACAGGTATGCGGTGACGGGCCGGGTTGGCCGTGACCATGGCCGGCCCATGGGCCAAGGAGGCAGCGGTCTGCCCCGGTGATGATGGGTGGCCGGGCGGAACGGGGCGGGCCATTCTCCTTGCTGGAGGCACGAGAAACGATATACTCTGGACATCATAAAGATATCCTTTTCAAGGAGCATGGCTATGGCACGGACCGTCTTGAACATCGACGATGCCCTGTATGATCGGGCCAAGCGCCTCACCGGCCTCAAAAAAAAGGTGGATGTGGTGACCTGTGCCCTCAAGCACCTGATCGAGCAGAAGGAGCTGGAGGGGATTCTCGAGCTCAGGGGCAAGGTAACCTGGGAGGAAGATCTGGAAGGGATGCGGCGAGGCCGGGATGGTTCTTGTTGACACCTCCATCTGGATCGACTTCTTCCAGGCCCCGGAGTCCGACGCCGCGACCCTTCTTTCGTCCCTCATCAAGGATCACAACCGGGTCATTCTGTGCGGCATCGTTTTGCAGGAGATCCTGCAAGGGATCCGGGAGCGACGCAGCCACGACTTGGTCCGGGAGCATCTGCTCCGCTTTCCCTTTCTGGAAACCGACCGGGAGACGTGGCTGCTGGCTGCCTCCCTCTATCGGGATCTGCGCAGCCACGGCATCACCGTGCCGCCGCTGGATGTCACCATCGCGGCCCTGGCGATCCAGCATGGGACGAAGCTCTTGACCCGGGATGACCATTTCCGGGCCATTGCGGGACATACGGATCTGAGTCTGTATGCCTGACCGTGGGGCACGACCCCTCCACCCGGAAGAGCCATCAGGGGTCAACGGGCGTACCGGTGAGACCAGGCCCGATTGACCGGCGCACATGACCCCTGCCTCGTCCCCACGCGAACGTGGGGGGACGGCCTCCTTCTGCAGAGAAGCATGAGGGCTGAGGCCAAGGCAGGCGGCCCTACACGCCGTCCTTGGCGGAATGGCACGTGAAGCAGCCGGTGCCGGCTGCCGCGCCCGAGGTATCCAGCACCATCTCCCCGTACGGCCAGCGCAGAAGGTCCGGGTTCGGGCTGCCGTGTGCCCGGTGGCAGGACAGGCAGATCACCTTGTCGGTGCCCGGGCGTACCGCACTCCCGACGAAGCCGGTCAGGCTCGCCTCCGGTCGCCCCACCGGCACCTGGGGATCGTAGACCGTGTAGGCGGTGTACTCGGAGCCGGGGTCGTTGGGGATCACCGCATCGGCGGGATGCCGGAGCCAGGGGTTGGCGCCGCCGCCGTTGTCCACGTCCATGAGGGTGGTGGGCGAGCCGGGGGAGTGGAAGTTGTAGTGGCAGCCGGCGCAGAACTTGCCGATGGACTGGGGCGACTCGGTGTCGGTGCCGTCGCCGCCGTAGTAGGTGTTGTGCACAGCGCTGGTAGCGTGCTGCTCCCAGTCCGGATCCTCGATGCCATTCACCCCGGCCCCACCCAGCAGGTCGTGGCCACTGGGCGCCGCCAGGAAACGGTACCAGCCGCCTGCCGCCCCCACCGGCTGCCCGGCTGGATCCTCACCGTGGTGCCTGACACTGTTGTGGCAGCCCTGGCAGCCGTTCTTGCGGCCGCCCGAGGTCTGGGCATCGCTGAGGGTCAGGGAGGTATGGCAGCTGTTGGCACAGGCCACCGCCCCCGGCGCCGCCGCCAGGGCGGCATCCTGGTCCGAGATGCCCCGGACGTTGTGCCCATAAGCGTCGCCGGTACTGGCCACCCAGTAGAAGTTGCCGCCTGCCAGCGGGGAGGCCGGCGGCACCGTGTTGTAGACAATGGGGATCCGGGATCCGGCAACGGTGACGATGGTGTCGCTGGCGCCGCTGGTATGGCAGCCCACACAGTCGGTGACCAGCAAGCTCTCCTGAACGCCGCTGCCGGTGCCGCCGGTCACCGCGCCACCGCTCCAGCCGGCTCCGGTGCCGCTGGCCACCAGGGCCGACCCGTTCTGGCTGTTGTGCATGGTGTGGCAGTTGCTGCACACCCCCACCACCCGGGCCTGGGCTGGGACCGCGCCAGCCAGAAGGAGGAGCGCTGCCGCGACCCCCAGCCGTAGCCTTCTTTGCGTATCCATGATCCACCTCGCGTGTTCCGTTGCCGACAGGGTGGCAGGCTATTGGCCTGAGCCCTCCCCGGAGGTGGCCTCAGCCGGCACGAGCCTGCCCATAATTTCATGCTAGAGAATGCGCCTCCTGCCGGACAATGGAATTTCTTTCTAGAGACATCCCCTTCTTGGGGATTGATTTCACATCGGATGGGCGGAAACGGAAGGATGAAGGAGGAAGGAGGAAGGCGACCGGCAGGGGGCGACCTGCGGCCGGGCAAAGGGGGGCGGAATCACCAGACGTGCGGCACAAAGCCGGTATCGTTTTGGATCGTCACCGTCTCACCGCTCTGGGCCAGGACAAAGAGCCCCTGGCGGTGCGCGTGCCGGGCCACCTCGTCAGGCAGCACCATGGCCGCCACCGCCCCCATGAGCTGGAGGGAGGCATACTGCGGCGCCAGGCGCTTGAAGCGGGACAGGCGGTCCAGGTGCTCGGTGACGTCATCCACGGAAAGCACGCTCTTGCATTCCACGGCCACCGCGTCATTGGCGTTGACCACCAGAAGATCGATCTCCATGGCCTCGCCGTCCCGGTCGACACTGACCCCGCGGATGACCTGATGCACCTCGATACCCCGCTCCCGGAACAGGCGTACCACCGCCGGTCGCACCATCTCCTCCACGAAGTCGCCCAACCGGTTGCCCAGCCGGCCGATGGAGGCGGTGACCTCCTTGATCCTCCGGTCTGTTTCCTGGAACTTCCGGTCTGTCTCCTGGAACTTCCGGTCTGTCTCTTGGAACAGCTTCCAGACCTCCTCCAGGGTGATCTCCTGGCCCATGGCGACCTCCTTTGTCCAACGAACAGGTCCGGCACCGGCGCGGTCTCCTGGTGGCTGTGGCGCCAGGAAAGGACCGATTGTGCCGCATGATTGTCTCGGTTGTCCCAGCCTACCAAAACCGTGCGCGGGAGTCGAGGAACAGGGAACAGCGGGGCTGGGCCTTCGCCGCATGCGTGTCGGCTCGTACCGGGTCGTCTACTCGATCAACGAAGGCATGCTTCAGGTTCCGGGGTGGGAAGGCCCCATCAGCGTTGCCCACAGATCGTCCACCTGGAGCGGATTGAGAGCACGGACGCCCCGGACATGAAAGGGCTGCGCACCGTTGTAAAGAACCGTTCCGGCGGCGAGACGTTTGATCCCTACGGTCTGGAGCCATTCAAGATTCTTGACGAAGTCCGGGGAAAAGGTGGCGGCGGATTTGATCTCCACCGGTGTGAGCACGCCCCTCTCGTTGATCAGCAGATCGACCTCGTTGCCGTGGGAGTCCCGGAAGAAGGAGAGGTCCGGCCTGATTCCCTTGTTGAGCGCGCCCTTCATCACGTCGGCCATCACCAGATTCTCATACAGGCTTCCCCGCAGGGGATCGCGGGACGCCTGGTCCGGCGTGTGGATGCCCAGCAGGAAGGCGGCGAGGCCCACATCGGTGAAGAAGATCTTCGGCGATTTGATCACCCGCTTCCGGATATTCGCGAAGAAGGGGGGCAGCTCGAACACGACATGGGAGGCCTTCAGCACCGAGAGCCAGCTCCGGATCGTGGTGCCGGAGGCCCCCACATCGCTGCCCAGGGAGGCAAGGTTGACGACCTGCCCCACTCGTCCGGCCAACAGGGTGAGGAACTGCTGGAACTGGGACAGATTGCGCAACTGGATCAAGGCCCGGACATCCCGCTCGACGTACGTCTGCAGATAGCCATTGAAGAACCGGCGCGGCTCCAGTCCCTCTTCGTGCAGCCGGGGAAAGAAGCCGCCTCTGATCAGGTCGAAGGGATCGTACGCCTTCTGGTAGCCACGAAGCTCGGCCAGGGAGAATGGCCACAAGGTCAGCATGGCGGTGCGGCCCGCCAACGATTGGCTGATCGCCTCGTGCAGCCGCGGCTGATGGCTGCCGGTGAGGATGAACCGGCGTTGTCTGCTCTGGTCGACCAGGCCCTGGATATAGGACAAGAGCGCCGGCAGCCGCTGCACCTCGTCGAGGATGCCGCCACGATCCATTTCGCCCAGGAATCCCCGGGGATCCGCTTCGGCAGCCATGCGGACATCCGGGTCTTCCAGCGAGCGGTACGGCATTTCCGGAAAGGTCATCCTGGCCAGGGTGGTCTTGCCCGACTGCCGCGGCCCAAGGATGGTCACGACCGGATACTCAGCGGCGGCTCGGTTGAGCTCGTCTGTTATGGCGCGCGTGATCATGGCTGTGATGATGGCCGGCGCTTGTGCAATAGTCAAACAAAAAGTTCGATTTGCACGGGCTACGCGAATAGCGGCCTTTCTGCCCAATTCAAGGCCATGATCCGTCTCGACGATCCGCGGAAACGCGACTTCCATGCCGAGACGTGCAGAAAAGGCCCGTTGCTACCGAGTGCAATACCGACACCGGCACGGTCGCTCTTCACCCTCACTCACGCACCAACAACATCCTGGGGCAGTTCTTCCGGGGCCTCCGGCGTGCGCACCGGAGAAGGACCGGCAACGACTCCATGTGCCGGACGCTCCAGAGGCTACATGGAGATCCTGCTCGCCGGCAAGGCCACTCTCGAAGAGCGGTTCGCTGAGCTTGATGCCACCGCTGCCAGCAAACAGGCCGCGGATTCCCACGCCAACACCGACCGGATGCTCCCCGGCTTCCGGCCGCTTGTGACCCCGTCAACCCTCCCCCAACAACTCGTCCAGGCGGTCAACCGGTTGTCGACCTTGGCCAAACCCAACTGAATATTGTGACCATAGCTCGATCCGGTAGCGCAGGTGGCGCTCGCGCACCGCTGCCTTCTTCGCAGCATCGCCGTTTCCCGTCAACCGGTTGGCACCGGGATTCTCCTCTGCCGTCGAGGGTGCTTCCGGCTCATCCAGCGCCGGCCGGCGCATCTCGCTGATCTGACGGTTGACGGCCTCCACCGCCGCCGCCGACAGCCGTACATCGACCTCGATGGAGAAGGACAGCTGCTCCTGCTCGACCAGCCCCCTGAGACCTCTTTCGCCAAAGGTGAACGATTCCAGAGGCTTGCCACGGTAGGGTGGCTCGAAGGCGTCCTTGAGGGTGCGGCTGGTGACCAGGCGGGAAAGGAGCTGCAGGGCGTCGAGGAAGTTGCTCTTGCCAGCCGCGTTGGGTCCGAAAAGGACGGACAGATCGGCAGGCCTGACCTCGACGTCCTTGAGAGATTTGTAGCCCTTGATGCGGACCCTGGTCAGCATGAGCGAAGGCCTCCTTCCGTGAGGGTCTGGTGGCCGCGCCTCGAAGCCCGGCCCGGCCTCAATCCCCGGCGGGGGGCTCGAAGAGGGTGGGCGCTGGCGCTGGGGGGGGCGCCTCGTCCTCCTGTTCGACGATCCGTCGCACCACCCGGGTGGAGACCCTCTTTCCCAGGGCGGCCGGGGCCCGGAGCGGCAGCTCGGCGCAGTCCATGAGGATCTGGTTGCCCTTGCCGCGGCGCAGGGCCACCAGGGTCAGGCGCAGGCGGCAGTCCGGCCCGGCCTTGAAGAATTCGACCGTGGAGCCGGCGACCTCCGGCAGCATCCGGTACTCCTTGTCCAGGATGAACTTGGGGGTGCCGAACCTCTTGGCGTAGGTGAGGTTGTCGGTGCCGTGGCGGTAGAGGAGGTTGAAGATGAGGCCCTCCTCCAGCCGGCCGGCCCACAGGAGGTCCGGACCGACGTAGAGCTTCTCCGGCGCTGCGATCACCTTGTAGCGGCCGTCCCGGAAAAAGAGGAGCACCCGGTCATACTCCGAGCAGGGAAAGCCCTCGCCGCTGGCTGCCTTGATGCCGTGGCCCAGGAGGCCGTGCTCCCGGTCGTAGCCCACCGTCAGGTTGGCTGGCGCCACCTCCCGGGCCACCACCTCCTCGAAGCTGGCGATCTCGCTGCGGCGGGGATGGGCGGCGGCGTACTTGTCCAGAAGATGGTCCAGGTAGGTCAGGGCGACGCCGACGAGGTCGGTGAGCTTTTTTTCCACCAGGGCGATCTCGTCCCGGGTGGCTTTGATCTCCCGCCGCCGCTTGTCGATGTCGTAGCGGCTGATGCGGCGGATGCGGATCTCCAGGAGCCGCTCCAAATCCTCGAAGGTCGCCTCCCGCACCAGCCGCTCCCGGAAAGGGGCGATGCCCTCGGCAATGGCCGCCAGGGCCGCCTTGAGGCTGCCGCTCTCCTCGATCCCCTTGTAGAGCCGCTCCTCGATGAAGATCTGCTCCAGGGTCTGGGCCTGCAGCTGGTCCAGAAGCCGGCCCCGCTCGATGGTCAGCTCCCGCTCCAGATCTTGTACCAGTTTTTTTGTGTTGTGGCGCAGCACCTCCGTAACCGTCAGGATGACCGGGGTGTTGTCCCGGATCACCGTCAGGCTGGGAACGATGGCCAGCTCGCAGTCGGTAAAGGCAAAAAGGGCCGGGATGGTGTCCTGGGCGGAGACGCCCCGGGCGAGGCGGATCTCGATCTCCACCGTCTCGGCGGTGTAGTCGTTGATGGCGCCGATCTTGATCTTGCCGGCCCGGGCCGCCTTCTCGACGCTGTCGATGAGGGATTCCGTGGTGGTGCCGTACGGAATCTCCCGGATGACGATCGTACGCTCGTCCTTTTTCTCCAGCCGCGCCCGGCAGCGTACCCGGCCGTTGCCGGCGTCGTAGCCGGCCACGTCCACCAGGCCGCCGGTGGGGAAGTCCGGATAGAGGACGAAGGGCTCGCCGCGCAAAATCGCCTTCTGGGCGTGGAGCAGCTCGCCAAAGTTGTGGGGCAGGATCCTGGTCGCCATGCCGACGGCGATGCCTTCGGCCCCTTGCATGAGCAGCAGCGGCAGCCGGGCCGGCAGGGCCACCGGCTCCTCGGTGCGGCCGTCGTAGGAGGGGACGAATTCGGTGAGATCCGGGTTGAAGAGGGTCTCCCGGGCCAGGGGCGAGAGCCGGCACTCGATGTAGCGGGCCGCCGAGGCAGCGTCTCCGGTGTAGATGTTGCCGAAGTTGCCCTGGCGGTCGATCAGAAAGCCCTTGTTGGCCAGGTTGACCAGGGCGGCGTAGATGGAGGCGTCGCCGTGGGGATGGAGCTTCATGGTCTCCCCCACCACCCCGGCCACCTTGTGGAAGCGGCCGTCATCCATCTTGTACAGGGTGTGGAGGAGCCGGCGCTGCACCGGCTTCAGGCCGTCCTCCAGCTCAGGGATCGCCCGGTCCCGGATGACGTAGGAGGAGTACTCGACGAAGTTTTTTTCAAAAAGCCTCTTGAGCCGGCTGGCCTGGGGGCTGGCCTCGGCGGTCATGCATTCACCTCAGCTACCAGGTGCTCCATGATGTACTGCCGCCGCTCCGGCGTGTTCTTGCCCATGTAGAAGGTGAGCAGCTCCGGCACCTCGGCCATCCGGTCGATGTCCACCTGTCGGAGGCGCATCTCCGGGCCGATGAAGCGGCGAAACTCCTGGGGCGAGATCTCGCCCAGGCCCTTGAAGCGGGTGATCTCCACCCCGGCGCGGCCGGTCTTGCCGCGGCCCAGCTCCTTTTCGCTCTGGCGCTTCTCGGCCTCCGAGTAGCAGTACCGGCTCTGGTCCCGGTTTCGCACCCGGAAGATCGGCGTCTCCAGGATATAGAGATGCCCTTTTTTCACCAGCTCCTCGAAGAAGTGCAGAAAGAAGGTGAGCAGGAGGTTCCGGATATGCAGGCCGTCCACATCGGCGTCGGTGGCCAGGATCACCCGGTCGTAGCGCAGCCGGCTTACCGATTCCTCGATGTTCAAGGCCCGCATGATGTTGTAGAGCTCTTCATTGCGGTAGAGCAGGGTCAAGGGCTTGCCCTGGACGTTCAACGGCTTGCCCTTGAGGGAGAAGACCGCCTGGGTCAGGGGGTCCCGGGCGCTGACGATGGAGCCGGAGGCGCTCTGGCCCTCGGTGAGGAAGATCATGTTCTCCCGGCCTGGCGGGGAAGGCTTGCCGTGCTCCGGGTGGTGCTTGCAGTCTCTGAGCTGCGGAATCTTGATGGCCGCCTTCCTGGCCCGGGCCCGGGCCTCGGTGCGCACCTGCCGTACTTCTTTCCGCACCTTCTCCGAGTGCTCGATCTTCTCCTTCAAAACGCCAGCCGTCTCGGGGTGGCGATAGAGGTGCTGGCTCACCGCCTCCCGCACCGCGTTCACCACCCAGGTGCGCAGCTCCGGGTTGGCCAGCTTGTTCTTGGTCTGGGATTCGAAGACCGGGTCGGTGATCTTCACCGCCACCGCGCCGACCATGCCGTCCCGGACGTCCTCACCCAGGTATTTCTTGTTCAGGACCTCGTTGACCCCTTTGAGGATCCCTTCCCGGAAGGCGGACAGGTGGGTGCCGCCCTCGTTGGTATAGGTACCGTTCACAAAGGAGAAATAGATCTCTCCGTAGCCCTCGGTGTGGGAGAAGGCAAATTCAAAAAGCTTGTCCCGGTGGTGGATGGGCTCATAGAGACCGGTATCCGCCACCTCCGCCCGCAAAAGATCCAGGAGGCCATCTTTGGAATGGAAGAGCTCCTTGCCCAGGTAAAGGCGCAGGCCGGCATTGAGATAGGCGTAGCGCCAGAAGCGGCGGCGCACCAGATCGAGATCAAAGGCAAACTCGGGGAACACCCCCGGGTCGGGCCGAAACTCGATGAGGGTGCCGTCCTTGTCGCTGGTGTCGCCCTCCGTCTCCTCCTGCAGCACCCCCTGGCGGAAGACCGCCCGGGCAAAACGGCCCTGGCGGCAGGAGGTGACCGCAAACTGCTCCGACAGGGCGTTCACCGCCTTGGCGCCGACGCCGTTCAGGCCCACCGAGAACTGGAACACGTCGGTGTTGTACTTGGCGCCGGTGTTGATCACCGACACGCAGTCCACGAGCTTGCCCAACGGGATGCCCCGGCCGTAGTCCCGCACCCGCACCAGGCCATGATCATGAATCTGAACGTCGATGCGGCGGCCTGAGCCCATGATGAACTCATCGACGGCGTTGTCGACAATCTCTTTGAGCAGAATGTAGATGCCGTCGTCCGGGTGGGAGCCGTCCCCCAGGCGGCCGATGTACATGCCCGGCCGCAGGCGGATGTGCTCCAGGGAGCTTAAGGTCTTGATCTTGTCTTCGTTGTAAAGGGCGGAGGTCATGGGGGTCACGAGGTGGGGCTGGCGCAGCCTCTGCCGGCCAGATCGGCGAAGGCAGCGCAGGGATGGATGGGGGGTGGAGACCGCTTCAGGCGGGACCGAGCTCGTCGCTCACCATCACCCGGTTGCGGCCTGCCTGCTTGGCCCGGTAGAGGGCCCGATCGGCGGCACTGACCAGGATGGATGGCTGGTGCAGGCGGCTGGGGGTCACGGCAGCCACCCCCAGGCTCACCGTCACCACCGGCCCGGCTGTCGAGCCCGGATGCGGGATGGCCCGGGCCTGGACCGACTCCAGCATGGCCTCGGCGACGTGGCGGCCGCCGTCCAGGGGCGTGGCCGGCAGCACCGCCACGAACTCCTCGCCACCGTAACGGGCCAGGAGATCACCGGGCCGGTGGATGACGCCTTGCAGGGCGCCGGCCACCTGGATCAGGCAGTCGTCCCCCTGGCGATGGCCGTTGGTGTCGTTGTACGCCTTGAAGAAATCGATGTCGATCATGATCAGGCCCAACGGGCTCTGGTAGCGCACCGCCCGCCGCCACTCCAGATCGTACAGCTCCTCGAAATGGCGGCGGTTGGTGATGCCGGTGAGCCCGTCGATGGCCGAGCGGCGCTGGAGGATGCGGTTGGCCTCCAGGAGCTGCTTGTTGCCTTCGGCCAGCTCCCGCTCCCGGGCCTTGCGGCGGTCGGTCTCGTACTTGAGGCGCAAGGCGGCGCGCACCCGGGCCAGGAGCTCGGCCTCGTTGATCGGCTTGATCAGATAGTCGTTGATGCCGGCGGCAAAGGCGAGATGGAGATCCTCCGAGGTGGCCCGGCTGGTGACGGCAATCACCGGCAGGTCGGACCAGCGCTCCTTCTCCCGGATGCGGGCGCACAGGTCCAGGCCGCTGGCGTCCGGCAGCACCACGTCCAGAATCACCAGATCCACGGCCACCGACGGCTGCAAAGAATCGTCAAGGCCCAGACAGGATGCCACCTCCTGGGCCGTGGCCCTGGTCAGGATGCCCGTGTAGCCGCCCTGTTCCAACAGTTGGCGGATGAGATCCGAGGTGGTGGGATCCTTTTCGACGATGAGGATGCTCATGGCCCCTTCCCCTGCAGCGTGTACGTCCCGGCTGGCCGCTGCCGGCAGCCGGACCGGAGACGATCCGGCATTCTAACGTGGGAGGGGGGAAAAGGAAAGGGGGCGGCCGGACCCGGTGCTGCCCCCGCACCATGATGGGATGGCGAGCCAAGGGGAGGCGAGACCGGCTTGCCGGGACTCGGGGTCCAACCCGGCCGCACGTCCCTCTCGCTGCAGCAGAGCATCATTCCAGAACAGCGTCGACGGATTGGACCCGCTTCCCTGGGGCAAAGGGATAGGAACGATCCGTCCGTGCGACAACCACCCTCTCGTCCACCCAAGGGGAGCCGAGCTTCTCGGCCGCGGCATCCATGGCCTGGAAGTCCCTGAACGTCGGCGTTTCGGTCCACTTGGCCTCCATCAGGCGGAAGCGACCTCCCCGATGCAGCAGGAAATCCACCTCTCCTGTCCGGTCGCGCCAGAAGAAAAGAGAGCCGGTGCCCTCCGCGGGGGCCAGCTGCTTGCGCAGCTCGGCATAAACCGCCGTTTCCCAGACAGCGCCGGCCAGAGGGCTGACCAGCAAGTCCCCTTCGTTGCGGATCCCGAGAAGGAAGCAGAGCAATCCGCTGTCGTTGAGGTAGAGCTTGGGGCTCTTCACCAGGGACTTGGTGCGGCTCGAAAACCAGGGCTCCAGCAGACTGACCTGATTGGAGGCGACCAGAACTGAGAGCCATTGATCGGCCGTGGAAGGACTGACGCCGACGTCCCGTGCCAGCTCAGCCTTGTTGAGAAGCTGGGCGGAGCGTAAAGCGCAGGCGCGGATGAAGCGCTCGAAGTTGCGCAGGCTGCCCACTTGCAGCAGGGCCCGCACGTCCCGCTCAATGTAGGTCGCCAGATAGGACCGGTAAAAGAAGGAAGCCTCAAGCTCAGGCTTCTCGTACAGCTCGGGGAACCCACCGCGAACGACCAGTCGCAGGAGCGAGGCTTCTTCTGGCGCTTGCTTCAGCTCACGATGGGACAAAACTTCGAGCTCGAAGATCCCCACCCGGCCGGCGAGCGAGTCAGCCACCCCTTTCATGAGCGGGAATTTCTGCGAGCCGGTGAGAAGGAAGAGGCCGTTTTCCTGACGCCGCTCATCCACCCACCGCTTCAGGTGCCGAAAGAGGCCAGGGGCGTACTGAACCTCGTCAGTGACCAGGGGTGGCGGATACTGGATGAGGAAGGAGACGGGATCCAACTCCGCCGTGTGGGCATCGGCAGGGAGATCGAGGGGGACATACCGGCGGTCGCCGAACAGCTTGCGGACGAGCGAGGTCTTGCCGCTCTGACGGGCCCCGGTCAGAACGACGACCGGCCGCTCCTGGGCCGCCCGTGCAAGCTGGCTTTCGATGAGGCGAGGGATCCACATGTTTCGTGCATAACCTACGATACAATCGAATATTTTGTCAACTAACCAGAATACATGAATTTTTCTGATCGACTCCTAGCCAACGGCTGCTACCAGGGCCTCGATCTCCCTTTTGAGGCGCTCGGCGTCCGGGGAGCCCTGGGCGGCATAGTTGAGGTTGCGATAAAGGCCGGTGAGGCGCAGGAAGAAGGCCCGGGCCTCTTCCCGGCCGGGGAAGACATAGTCCCGCTCCACCAGGTCGCAGACGAACAGGAAGCTCTCCTTCTGCCTGGCCGGTGCGGTGGAGACGTCCACGGCATCGAAGGCATCCTGCTGCAGATAGGCCATATCCACAAAGAGGGCCTTGTGGTAGAGAACGAAATCCGCCGGGCTGACCCCCTCCTCGCCGGTGACCTGCATCATGCGACGCACCGCGTCTCCGGCGTGCAGGAGAGAAAGGATCCGCTGCACCCGGTCGCTCCAGCCTGGCGCCAGGGCCTGGTCGAAGTGGGCGGCCAGCTGTTGGCGGTAACGGGACCAGGAGGCCAGGGGATCCACCGCCGGGTAGAAGCGGCGGTAGGCCCGCTCCGCCGACAGGCCCAGAAAGGCCTTGACCGTGCCCAGGGTGCTCTGGGTGACCGGCTCTTCGAAGTTGCCGCCAGCGGGTGACACGGTACCGATCAGGGTCAGGCTGCCGGTTGCGCCGCCAGCGGTCCGGATCTGGCCGGCTCGCTCGTAGACCTCCTTGATGGCAGCGTCCAGATAGGCCGGGTAGGCCTCCTCCCCGGGGATCTCCTCCAGATTGCCGGAGGTCTCCCGCAGGGCCTGGGCCCAGCGGGAGGTGGAGTCCGCCAGCACCAGCACCTGATGGCCCATGAGGCGATAATACTCGCCGATGGCCAGACCGGTGTAGATGGAGGCCTCCCGCGCCGCCACCGGCATGGAGGAGGTGTTGCAGATGATGATGCTCCGGTCCATGAGCGAGCCGCCGCCCTGGGGATCCTCCATGCGGCCGAAATCCTCGATCATCTCCACCACCTCGCCGGCCCGCTCGCCGCAGGCGATGACGATGACGATGTCGGCGAAGGCGTAGCGGGCGAAGAGCCCCTGCAGAACGGTCTTGCCGGCGCCGAAGGGTCCGGGGATGCAGGCGGTGCCGCCCCGGGCGATGGGGAAGAAGGTGTCCACCAGCCGAATGGTGGTGGTGAGGGGCTCTTCAGGGAAGAGGCGCTCGGCGCGCCCGGACCGCAACAGCGGCTCGGTCAGGCTGCGGCGTACCGGCCAGCGCCGGCTCAGGCGCACCATCTCCTCGCCCCGGCCGGTCCGGATCCGGGCCACCGGATCGAGGACCGTAAACGAGCCGCCCTGGATCCAGGTCACCTGCACCTCCTGGGCAACGTCGACCGGTACCAGGATCGTGTGCCGGAGCCGGCCCTCCTGCACCGTGCCCAGGGCTTCCCCTGGCCGCAGCCGGTCGCCGGCCCGCACCGCCGGCACGAAGGACCACTTGTGCTCCGGATCCAGGGCCGGCACCTGGACGCCCCGGGGCAGGAAGAAGCCGTGCTGCGCCGCCAGCACGGCAAGCGGGCTCTGCAGGCCATCGAAGATCCGGCCCAGGAGGCCGGGCCCCAGGCTCACCGACAAAAGCTCGCCGGAAAGCTCCACCGGGTCTCCCACCCGAATGCCCGTGGTGTCCTCGAGCACCTGAAGATCGGCCTCCGCACCCCGGATCCGCAGGACCTCGGCCAGGAGGCGGCGGCTGCCGGTGAGGATGGCGGCGGTCTCGTTCTTGCGCACCGGCTCTGGCCCCAGGCGCACGGTGACGATGTTGCCCTTGACCGCCACCACCTGGGGCTTACGGGAAGAGATGGACGTATTCACCGAGGGTCGCCTCCACCAGCTCTGCAAGCCGTTCGCCGCCAGCCGCCGTGTCCCGTCCCGCCCAGGCGGCCACCACCTGCCAGCGCACCACATAGAGCAGGACCGCCTCCAGGTGGAAGGGATGGGCCGGGCGCAACCGGTCCAGCTCCTGCCACAGCACCTGGCAAGCCAACTCCTGGGCGGCGCCGGTTGCGCCGGCTTGCAGGAGGGCGGTCAGCTCCAGGAGCCAGGGGAAGCGCAGGCCGAGGCCGAAGCCCGGCTCCTGCCAGTGCATGGCCAGCCAGCGGCCCCAGGTGCCCGCCGCTGGCGGCGGCTCCTGGCCCCGGTTCTGGCGCCGCACGCCGGCCACGAGCAGGCGGTGATCCACGATCAGGAGCGCCAGCTGCCGGCCCAGACCTGGCGCCAGCCGCTGGGTCAGGTCGTCCAGAGCCGCCAGCCAGGCCAGGTCATCCCCTTGGGCCTCGTCCCGGGCCAGCCGGCCCAGGGTTATGGCCAGCTCGGCCGATGCCGGCGGCAGCAGCCCCAGGCGCTCTTCCAGCCGGGGCTCGCTCACCGGCAGATGCTCCTGCCGCCAGTCGACCGGCATGGCCGGCAGGCTGGCCAAGAGGGCGTACGCCGAAGGGCTGGTCACATCCCGGCCTCCTCTTGGATTCCCTACAAGCGGTATTGCAGCTCGAGCATCAGGCTGCGGCCGGCCAGCGGGACGTCCCCGGGGAGCGCTGCCCCCTGGCGGCCCCAGGGGCTGGGCTCCCGGGCATCGGTGTCGAAAAGGTTGCGCGCCGCTACCGCCGCCTGCCAGGGGCGGTGCCGTGGCTGCCACCGCAGCACCGCATCCACCAGGGCGTAGTCCGGCACCTCGTCCCGGTTGTCGCCAGCGACGCGGTCCCGATCCCGGTTGCCGATCCAGTTGACCTGGCCGTTCACGGACCAGTCCGCCAGAAAACGCCAATGGGCATCCGCCGAGGCGGCCAGGCCCGGAACCCCGGCTGCCGGCGCACCGGCAGCGTCGTCCGCGGCAGCCTGCCAGGCCACATTGGCCCGCAGCCGCCAGGCAGCCGCGGGCCGCCATTCCACCTCGGCCTCCACCCCGTGGCCGTCCTGTCCCCGGGCGTTCTGGGAGACAAAGGCCGGGCTGCCGGGGGTGGTCTGGATAAACTCGATGAGGTTGTCGACCTGGTAGGCGTACAGGGTGACCATCCCCCGCAGAGCCGCCGCCGCTTGCCAGTCCAGGGCCAGCTCCAGGCTGTCGATGGTCTCCGGATCCAGGTCCGGGTTGCCGGTGGTGGCCGGGTTGTTGCGGGTGTAGAGCTCCAGGAGGGACGGCGGCCGGAAGGCGCGGCCATAAAGGAGCTTGCCGGTCAGATCGGCGGCGAGATCCCAGATCAGCCCCAGCCGCGGATTGAAGGTCGAGCCGAAGTCTGAATAGCGGTCATAACGGCCGCCCAGGACCAGCTCCCAGTTCCGGCTCAGGGTCCATTCATCCTGGAGGGAGATGAAGCCCTGCTGCCGCCGCTGGTCGTTCATGAAGATGGCGTCCGTACCGGTGACGCCGGTGAGGTCCACCGGCCCGGGATTGATGAACGGCGGCGGCAGCAGGGTCACCGTGCGGGCGTCCAGGATGCCAAGGCCGAAGTTCTGCTCCGCCGCCGCGTCCTCATCCACATAGCGGAAGCCGGCGCCGTAGCGCAGCCGGTGGTCGGGCCAGCCGGCATAGGCCATGACCAGATCGAAGCCGATGGCCCGCTCGGTTCCCGATGGCCAGCCGTTGACCCCGGCCGGAAAGCGGACGTATCCCGCCAGCGGGGTCGTGCCGATGTTGCCATCGGTGCCAATGGGCAGGATGCTGCCGGGCGGAAAGAGCTGGAAGTGGGGCTGCCGGCGGTAGGAGCTGCCGACCAGGCGCAGGCTGCCGTCCAGATGCGGCGCCAGATCCTCGAAGCGGTAGGCCAGCTCGCCCCGCAGGTAGGCGACCTGGATCTCGTTCTTGGCCACCGTCTGGGTGGCACCAGCGCCCATGCCGCCGTGATCCTGCAGCCAGCCCCAGAGTCGGCCGGTCCAGCCGCCGTGCTTGACGGTGAGCTGGCCGTTGCCGATCCGGTAGAAGGAATCCAGGGCGGCGGGCGTCAGGCTGGCGGCCGGGTAGCCGTTGGGAATGTTGAAACGGGTATCGAAGAGGCTCTGCTGGTCGCTCTCCAGGATCCGGTGGCGATCCCCCTGGCTCTCCAGGAGCTCGAGACTGGTGGCCAGATGCCAGTCGCCATAGGAATCCCCGTGCTGGAGCCAGGCCTCGCTGGTGTCAAAGGAGCCCAGCCGCAGCCCGGTCCGGGTGCCGTCCAGATCCCAGGACTCCCTGGTGACGACGTTGATGGTGCCGGCAAAGGCATCGGCGCCGTACACCGCCGAGCCCGGCCCCCGCACCACCTCGATGCGGCTGATATTGGCCACCGGCAGCCGGAAGCTCTCCGGCCGCGAGCCGGTGTAGGTGGCGGTGACCGGTACCCCGTCCACCAGCAGCAGCACGTGGGGATTGGTCTGGGTGGCCATGCCCCGGATGGCATAGGTGGCATTCATGCGGTTGAGGACCGACAGCCCCACGTGCAGTCCGGGCACCATCTCCAGGGCCTGGGCCAGATCGGTAGCACCCATGTCGGCGATGTCCTGGGCCGTAATGACCGTGGCGGTGGCCGGTGCCTTGTGCAAAGGCCGCATGGTATCGGTAGCGATGAGCAGCAGCCGGTCGGTGCGATAGACCATCTCCTCGCCGTAAGGGGAGGCGAACATGGCCTCCACCTCGGCCAGCTTCTCCTCGTCGGTGCGAGCCTGGGCCAAAGTGGCCAGGGCCAGGGCCGCCAGAAGCACCAGCCGTGCCGCCCAGCGCTGCCACCTGCCCTGCCCTTCACGCCCGCACGGAAGTGCCCATCCTTCCCCACTCACGCGTGTGCTCCCTTTGTCATCCTTCCAGACAACCTCGCGGCGGACCGGCGCTTGCTTCCCGCCCAGTCCTCTCAGCCGATGCTGCCCTCGAGCAGCGCCCGGAAGCGGGGCTGCAGGTGGACGAGCAGAAGGTCGGTGATGGCGCTGGCCGACAAATCGATGACCAGGTCCTCGTCTTCCAGCCGCACCAGGATGCCGGCCTCGCTGCCGGGCCGGGTGGCGATGTGCACCCCCTCCCGTAGCGTTCCTTGGCTGACGGCCAGGGTCAGGGAGCCCAGCGCGCCCTCCCTGACCCGCTCCGGGGCCCGGCGCAGCTCGTCGAGCCCGACCACGTCTTCCGGCAGAAGAATGGTCACCGGACCCTGGGCGGCCAGTGGCGCCGCCTGGCGGCCGATCTCCAGAATGAGCTTCTCCAGCAGGCCCTCGTCGGCCAGGGCGGCCGACACCATTTCGCCCACCCGGCGGCCGAACTCCCGGCCCAGCCGCTCCTTGAGATCGATGACCGTATCCCGGGCCGCCTTGCTCAAGGCCTCGCTGGCGGCGGCCCGGGTGCGCTCCGCCTCGGTCCTGGCCTGGCGGCGGATGGCCTCCGCCTCCTGCCGGGCCTGGTGCAAGAGCCTCGTTGCCTCGGCTCGCGCCTCCTCCAGGAGCCGCTCCGCCTCCTCCTGACCGGACCGGATGCCCTCCTCCCGCAAACGGTCGATGAGGGCCTGAACCCCGGACGCCAGCTTGCGCTCGCTCACGATCGTCTCCTCATGGTGCGGTCGACCCGGCTGGGATGCCGCCACCGATCACCAGGGCGAAGATGAAGACAAAGACCGCAAAGCCCTCGACGATGGCGGCCGGCGCTACCGAGATGCCGAAGATCTCCGGCTTGTGCTTGGATACCTGGATGGCGGAGGCGCAAGCGTCGCCCTGCAGCACCGCCGAGACCAGGAGGGCAAGGCCAGCCAGCCCCCCCACTGCGAACAGGCCGGGCGCCGACGCCAGGCTCACCGGCCGGTTCAAGGACAGCATGACCACGATGCCGTAGATGGTCTGGGAGGACGGCATGGCCGAGACGCCGATGTAGCGGCCGTGGTTGGCCTCGGTGTCGAGCAGGGCACCACAGGCCGCCTGCCCGGCCCGGGCACAGCCGATGATGCTGCCCATGGCGGCCAGGGCCATGGGGGCGTAGATGCCCAGCCAGCCCAGGGTGAGGATCACAGAGTCCATGGCTTGCCCTCCTTGCGGGAAAAGGCCTGAAAGGATCGTCCCTCATCGGTGAGGGTCCAGCCGAAGAGCTCGATGAGGTTGAGCCTGAGGCCGTGGATGACGCCGCCCATCACCGCCAGCCCGGCGTTCAGGCTGTGACCGGCCACCGCAATGACGGCGGCCACCAGGCTGCCCAGGACCGGCAGCGCCCGGCTGGCGCTGGCGGCCAGCTCGTTGAAGGTCATGGCCAGCTGGGCCGAGGCCAGGCCAAGGGCAAAGAGCCGCAGGTAGCTCAAGACATCGCCGAAGGCCCGGCTGAGGTTGGTGAGCGCCAGGGCGCCATCCAGCAGGCGGCCCAGAAGATCCCGCCAGCCGGCCTGCCGGAAAGGCCGGCTGCTCGAGAACACCAGGACCGTCAGGCTGCCGGCTGCCAGGAGCGGCCAACCCGCGGCAGCCAGCCCGGTCCAGGCCGGCTGCCACCAGCCGCCGGCCGCCGCCAGGCCGCCGGCGAGGATCATGATCCAGCCGCCAGCTGCCAGCCGTTCCCCGGCGGTCCGGGCGCGGGCGAGGTTGATGGCTTGCCCCAGCAGCAAATGGCCGGCGCCGATGACAACGGAGACCGCCATCATCGCCGGCCGCGCCGTCAGGTCCAGGATGACGAGGCTGGCCAGCGGACCCGCCGGCGGCGGCAGGCCGAAGTAGGAGCCCACCAGGGTGCCGTAGCCGACTGTCGCCAGGATCATGAGCCCTGCCAGCTGGCAGAGCCGGGGCTGGCGGCAGCCCCAGCGCCGGCGGCCGGCCAGCCACAGGAGGCCCAGCGCCAGGCCATAGCCGGCATCGGCCACGATCATGGCAAAAAAGAGCACGAAGGAGGCAGCGACCAGCCGGGAAGGATCCCACAGGTGGTAGGCCGGGGTGGTGTAGAAGCGCACCAGGAGCTCGCCGCCGGCCAGGACGCCCTCGTTGGCCAAGAGGGTCGGCGGCCGATCCCCGGGCTCCACCGGTCGAGCAACAAGCACGATGCCCTGCTGCCGGCAGAAGGCGGCCAGCGCCCCCACCCGGTCCTCGGGGCTCCACGCCTCCAGCACAAAGAGGCCGCCCTGGTCCGAGGTCAGGCGCAAGGCCTCGGCCAGGGCCGCGGCATCATCCGCCGCCGCCAGCACCTGGCCGAACAGGGACAGCCAACGGGTGAGCCCTGCCCGCCGCCAGTGGAGATCCTCCTGCTCCGCCTCCACCTCCTCCAGCCGCTGCCGCAGCTCGGCCAGAGAGCGGCTGCCGGTATGGACCCGCGGCACCGGCAGCCCCTGGGGCTCCTCGCCGGCGATCACCACCACATAGGCATCCAGGCCGTCCTGGTGCACCACCTGCCAGACGAGGTCCAAGGCCGCCACCTCGGCCAGGCGGTACAGGGGCACGATATAGAACCACAGCCGCAGCTCGCCCAGAAGGAAGGGGTCGTCGAAGGCGAAGTCACCCCAGGGCGCCAGGGCCCGGATGTGCATGGTCAGATGGTCCCGCTCCTCGTCCAGGACCCGCAGGCGCTCCTCGATGGCCAGGGCCTCGGCCTCCACGGTCCGGGGATGGAAGCCGGCCGGGTCCAGGACCTGCCGCCGGCGGTTCGGACAGCGGGCCAGATACTGGAAGGCGCGGTGGGCGGTGGGCGACAGGAAACGGTCTGCCCCGGCCTGCTCGTGGGCGGGCGCCCCTTCCAGATGGCAGCAGCCCAGATCCTGGAGGCCGGCCAGCACCGCCTCCTTGTCCGCAGACGGACCGCAGAGGGTGACCCGGGCTAGGGGGACGATGGCCATGACCTCCTCCCCCGGCCGGCTTTGGCCTTGGCCTGCTTGCCCCGCACCACCGCCGAGCGCTCCGCATCCCCCAGGAAGATGGTGATGCGGCGGATGGCCGCCTGGGCGCTGGGGATCAGCACCTGCTCGAAGAGGTTGACCCGCTGGGTGATCTGCCGCAGGCCCGCAGCCAGAAGGCTGGTGCGCCTGCCGGCCACCTGCCGGGCCACCTCCAGCTCCGCCGCCCGGGCCAGATAGTCTGCCAGGGCGTCCACCCACAGGGGCAGCACCAGGAACGGGTAGTCAGCCCGCGCTACCTCCACACTGGCCAGGCGGGGCAGCCGCAGCCCCAGAACGCTCTCCTCCTCCAGCTCCACCCCGGCCACCCGCACCAGACCGCGGAGGTCCTGCCGGCAGCCGCCAAGACAGGCCAGCCAGTCCGACGCCTGCTGCCGCAACGCGGCCAGGGCCGCTGCCAGCTCCGCCTCCGCTGCCCGCGCCCGGTTCAGCTCCCAGAGAAACTGGCGCCGCTTCAGCTCCAGGGAGGGCAGATACTGGCGGTACAGGGCCAGCCGTTGCCGCTCTTCCCGCAAGGTTGTCTTGCTGGCACCCTGGCCGATCACCCCTTCCCTCCTGCTGCCAGCCGGTCCTCAGCCGGGAAGTATATGTCCACCAGAGACTCCTCTACTCATAGCTCATCCGATACAGGGATGTTTGCCCTCTGGGCAGCGGATATCCATGAAGTCGTCCATGATCTCGACGAGAATGGTTTCCAGCTCCGGAGGCCTGGCAATCACTGTGCTGCCGTCCCCAAGATGCTTGTGATCAGGACACGAGAGTGCCGGCTTATGCCGTGCATTGTCGTAGCGGAAGCGTAGCGCTCCCTGCCCGTCCTGATACTGGAAGGCATACGAGAGCTTCTCCGGCCTGTACCTGAGGTCGAGGTACTCCGTGAGGAAGAGCCGGGACTCATCCGCAAAGGTTATGGCGCCACGAACGACCCCGATCTTGGGGGCTCGACTATCAACGGCGATAGAGGAATCCACGATGAGACCCGTCCGGGAGAAATCGTCCACGATCCTCGCCAGCCTGGCCGCGTACTCAGTGAGCAACATATTCGATGGCCTTGAGTCGTCGCAGGTCGTCGGTGATTCGCGCCAGGATCTGCACCTCTCCCGCCCATTCCATGTACTCCTGATCTCCTCCTGCCAGGTCCTCCGCCGCATATTGTTCCAGGAAGAGCTCGGAGGATATGCCGTATTTCTTCTCCCTCTCGGCCAGCAGACGCTCCGTTCTGAGCAGACCGATTTCCAGCCGCTTGATCTCCGCCGCAATGGCCTCCTTGACCATATCAAGCACAGCCCCCTGGGCGTCCGCCTCAATCTGTATTCGTGCCATCTCTGTCAGCCTCCTGTACTGTTTGCCGCAGGCCTTCTTTTCTCCCCCCCCAGCAGGGTAGGATGGGTGGAGCGCAGCGCAACCCATCTCGCTCCGGCCGACTGATGGGTTGCGGCGGTCGCCTCCACCCATCCTTCATCTGCGCTTCCGATTGAATGGCATGACCGCCGGAAGTCCGCTCTGGGGCTGTTGTTTCTCAAGAGTCTCTCATGCTCTTGAACTTCTTGTAGATGGGCTGGGTTGGAGCGTGACCGGACCATCCCGCCAGCATGAGTTATTTTCTCCTTCTTGCCCACCCCGGGCCAGACTACTCCACCCGGTCATGCTTAATCTGGGCCTCTGTGCCTTCGCGGCCCTCAGCCGGGAAGTACTTGTCCACCAGGGATTCCTTCATGAGGAGCTCCTCCGGCGAAAAGCACTCCGCCATGGTCTGCCAGGCCAGGTTGAGGGCGGAATCCAGATCGAGATCCTGATCGATGGCCATGAAGCGCTGGACGAACAGCTTGCCGAAGCGCAGGGCCTGGCGGTCGTAGGGCGACAGCTCGAAGGCCATGGCCTCCTTGCGCTGGGCCTCCTGGCTGTCGGCGTAGAGGCGGACCATGGTGTTCATCACCTGGCCGTGGTCCTCCCGGGTGGTCTTGCCGATCACCTGCTGCTTGAGGCGCGACAGGGAGCCGAAGGGGTCGAGGATGCCGTCGTGCAGGTAGAACTGGCCCTCGGTGATGTAGCCGGTGTTGTCCGGGACCGGGTGGGTGACATCGTTGCCCGGCATGGTGGTGACGGTGAGGATGGTCACCGAGCCGGCCCCTTTCAGCTCGCAGGCCCGCTCGTAGCGCTGGGCCAGCTGGCTGTACAGGTCTCCCAGGTAGCCCCGGTTGGCCGGCACCCGCTCCATGGCGATGCCGATCTCCTTCATGGCGTCGGCATAGGCGGTCATGTCGGTCATGAGGACCAGCACCCGCCGGCCTTCCTCCACCGCCAGCCGCTCGGCGACCTTCAACGCCAGGTCCGGGGCCAGGAGCCGCTCCACCACCGGGTCCGAAGCCAGGTTGACATACATGATGGTGCGGCCCAGGACCCCGGCGTCCTGGAACACGGTGCGGAAATGGTGGAAGTCATCGAAGATGAGGCCCAGGCCGGCAAAGACCACCACGTCGGCGTCGGCCTGCACCGCAATGCGGGCCAAGAGGGCATTGTAGGGCTCGCCGGACACGGAAAAGATCGGAATCTTCTGGCCTTCGACCAGACAGTTGAAAAGATCGATCATGGGGATGCGGGTGTGGATCATCCGCTTCGGCAGCACCCGCAGCAAGGGATTGATGGTGGGGCCGCCGATGGCCACCACCGGCTCACCGGCCAGCTCCGGACCGCCGTCCCGGGGTCGGCCGGCGCCGTCGAAGATCCGGCCCAGGATATGGGGGGAGTAGGTCACGCCCATGGGATGGCCCAGGAAGCGCACCGTGGCGCCGGTGGACAGGCCGCGGCCGCCGGCAAAGACCTGCAGCGAGACCCGCTCGGCGTCAAGCTCCACCACCTGGGCCAGGGAGCGCTCGCCGTCCGGGTTCTCCACCATGGCCAGCTCGCCGTAGCCCACACCCGAGGCCCGCACCGTCAGCAGGTTGCCGACGATGGCCAGCACCCGGGTACGGATGAGCATGCGGGACGGCAGGGGCATGATTGATCTCCGGAGCCGGCACAGGAGGAAAGAACAGCGAATATCGAATGTCGAGCAAGGAATGTCCAACCGCAGAAGGAACCGGCAGGACTGATCTGGAACGTCAAGGCCGGTCCCTTCTCCCTTCGAAATTCCTTGTTGGACATTCTGCGGTTCGTTTCTTCATGGCAAGGCCGGCTGCTCCCGTTATGCCGTGACCAGCCGCGGCTTGTCAACCCGGTCTCACGGTCCACGAAGGTGCCGCGCACCGGGCGGCCGGCGCATCCGGGGGAACTGCCCCTGCTTGGCACCGGGAATCAGCCGTGTTAGGGTGCTACCGGATCGGCGGCGGCGCCGGGTGCCGCTCGGCAACAGCTCCTGGCCGGGGCGCGCGTGGCGACAGTCGCCATGGGCGGGGCGCACCCAACTGGATGAAACGCCGGAAGTCCGCCATGGTGGTCTCCCACAGGTCCCACAGGTCCTATTGGTCCTATAGGTCCTATAAGTCCCAGGGGTCCATGGGAGTCAGGGGACATGTAGGTTGCCATGGGCGGGGCGCGTCACGATGGGTGCCCGAAAACCCGCCCTGGTGACCGATGTTTCTTCAGAGCAGACCAGGCGGCCACTCACGCGGCGCGTTTTTCGCCACACCTTCGGGATGTTCCAGCAAAGACAAAAGGAGATGCTTCATGCACGCGAAGTCAGGTGACAAGGTCAAGGTGCACTACACCGGCCGGCTGGATGATGCCACGGTCTTCGATTCCTCCCTGGGGCGGGAGCCCCTGCAGTTCACCATCGGCAGCGGCCACGTCATTGCCGGGTTCGACCAGGCGGTCACCGGCATGCAGATCGGTGAGAGCCGGACGGTGCGGCTGGCCCCGGAACAGGCCTACGGCCTTCGCCATCCTGAGATGGAGATGGCCGTGCCCCGGAGCCAGTTCCCGCCGGACATCGTACCGGAGATGGGCATGCAGCTGCAGATGGGCAGCCCGAACGGTGAGATCATTGTCGTCACGATCACCAGCGTCGGCGAGCAGCAGGTAACCCTGGATGCCAACCCTCCCCTGGCCGGCAAGCACCTCAATTTCGAGATCCAGCTGCTGGAGATCGCCTAGCCGCGGCCGGGGCCGTGGACAGCCCCGCCTGAACCGACTACCATAGGATCTGTGGTCGGCGTCCCCCCGGGGGGCGTCGACCTCTCCTTTTCTTCCACCCCTTCGTGCTCAGGATCGCCATCATGGGTCATCTCGTCGAGCCCCACGGCGGCCGGCTGGTCAACCTGCTGGTCGATGCCGAGGAACAGGCCCGCCTCAAGGCCGAGTCGGTCGACTTCCCCTCCATCGATCTCAACCAGCGGCAGCTGTGCGACCTGGAGCTGCTCGCAACCGGCGCCTTCTCCCCCCTCACCGGCTACATGGACCGGGCGACCTGCCAGCGGGTGCTCACCGAAAGCCGGCTGCCGGACGGCCTGGTCTGGCCGCTGCCGGTCTGCCTGGACGTGAGCGCCGCCACCGCCCGTGAGCTGGCCCCGGGCACCCGGGTCGCCCTCCGGGATCTGGAAGGCTTCATGCTGGCGGTGCTGACCGTCACCGAGGTCTGGCAGCCGGACAAACGGGCCGAGGCGCGGCTGGTCTTCGGCACCGACGACATGACCCACCCCGGGGTGGCCGCCCTTCTTACCGAGCACGGCGACTGGTACGTGGCCGGCGCGGTGGCCGGCCTGCAGCTGCCCATCCACTACGATTACAAGCTCCTGCGCCTGACCCCGGCCGAGACCCGGGCCTATTTCCAGAAGCTGGGCTGGCGCCGGGTTCTGGCCTTCGACACCACCAAGCCCTTGCACAACGCCCACAAGGAGATCACCCTGGTCGCTGCCCGGGAGCACAACGCCCACATCTTCTTGCAGCCCATCGTCGGCCTCACCCACCCGGGCGATATCGACCACTACGCCCGGGTGCGCTGCTACGACGCCATTGTCGGCACCTACCCGCCGGGCTCGGTGCTCCTGGGGCTCATTCCCCTGGCCAGGCGCAGGGCCGGGCCCCGGGAGGCGCTGTGGCACGCCCTCATCCGCAAGAACTACGGCTGCAGCCACTTCATGGTGGCGGCTGACCATGCCGACCCCCACGCGGTCTCGGACCAGCCCCGGCACTACCCCCGGGGGGCAGCCCTCGCCCATATCCGCCAATTCCAGGAGGAGATCGGCGTCCAACCGGTGCCGCTCAGACCCATGGTCTTCCTGCCGGCCCGGGCCCAGTACGTGCCGGTGGACGAGATCAGCGAGGACGACCACCCCCTGGAGGCCCTGGCCGCCGGCGAGCTGCGGCGGCGTCTCACCCATGGGCTCGATATCCCGGCCTGGTTCTCGCCGCCGGCGGTGGTGGAGGTCCTGCGCCGGGCCTATCCCCCCCGCTCCCGCCAGGGCTTCACGGTTTTCATGACCGGGCTTTCCGGCTCCGGCAAGTCCACCATCGCCCGGGTGCTCCTGACCCGGTTCATGGAGCTGGGCGAGCGGCCGGTGACCCTCCTGGACGGCGACGTGGTGCGCAAGAACCTGTCCTCGGAGCTGGGCTTCTCCCGCCGGGACCGCAACCTCAACATCACCCGCATCGGCTTTGTGGCCTCCGAGATCACCAAGAACGGCGGCATCGCCCTGTGCGCGCCCATCGCCCCCTACCGGGAATCCCGGCGGGAGAACCGCCGGCTCATCAGCCAGTACGGCGGCTACATCGAGGTGCATGTGGCGACGCCGCTGGCGGTCTGCGAAGGCCGGGACCGCAAAGGCCTGTACGCCAAGGCCCGGGCCGGCATTGTCCGCGGCCTGACCGGCATCGACGACCCCTACGAGCTGCCGGAAAGCCCGGAGGTCCGCATCGACACCTCGGAGAACACCCCCGACGAGGCGGCCGAGGAGGTGCTCCTCTACCTGCGCCGGGAAGGCTACATCCGGTAGGGACGGACGGACGGGCTGACAGACACCAAGCGGCACCACCGGCCCACCGGGTCCTGACTGCCGCCAGCCTTCGGCAAAGGAGGGGCGTATGGGATCACCGTGCAAGGGGGCTCTTGTTCTCTTTGTCCTCGTCATCCTCGTCGCCGGTCCTGACCTCCGGACCGGTGCCTGGGCCGCCACCTACTATGTGGACGCCTTCCACGGCTCCGACGCGGCCGCGGGCACCTCTCCCCAGTCCGCCTGGCAGACCATCGGCAAGGTGAATACCACCCCGCTTTCGCCCGGGGACACCGTGCTTTTCGCCCGGGGCGGGGTCTGGCGGGAGTGGCTTGCCCCCCAAAGCGGCAGCGAGGCGGGTGCCATCACCTACGGCGCCTATGGCACCGGTGACAAACCGCTCTTTCTCGGCTCCATGGCCAAGAGCCAGGAAGGCCATTGGCGCCACGAGGGCGGCGCTATCTGGGCCACCACCAGGCCGCCCCTCCTGGACGGGGAGCATCTGGCCAATCCGAGCTTCGAGACCAGCGCCGAGGGCTGGCATACCCATTTTGCCGCCGAGGGCGGGGCGAGCGGCAGCGCGGGCCGGGATACAGATGTCTTCGCCAGCGCGCCGGCCGGCTACTCCATAGCCTGTGCGGCCAGCGGCACCGCGGCCACCGACATCCAGCTTTTCACTACGGAGAGGTTCGCTGTCCAGGCCGGGACCTCCTATGAGCTCTCCTTCCGGGCCAGGAGCAGCGCCGATTTTACGGTCCACAGCATTGTGCTCATGCCGGATGCCCCGCCCTGGGAGCGCATCGTCTACGCCAATTCGGCCTTTTCGCCCACCATCACCGGCGACTGGCAGACCTACCGGGTGCTCTACCGGGTGGAGCGGACCACCGCCGATGCCCGGATCACCTTCTATCTGGGCGGCGCCCTGCCGGCTGGCGCGACGTTTTTTGTGGACTCCCTGAGCGTCAAGGAATTCTCCGCCAAGGATCTGCTCTTTGCCGATGTCGGCAACATCATTGTCGGCCAGAGCCGGTCCAGTGGCCTGAAGCGCTGGCAGGAGAGCGAGCTGTCCAGCCAGGGGGAGTTCTGGTACGACGAGGACAACTGGGAGCTGAAGGTCTATTCCGCCGAGAACCCGGCCCGTCATTACGGCGACCTGGAGTGTGCCTTGAGCCGGCATATCATCGACGAGACCGGCCAGCACCATATCGTCTACCAGGACCTGGACCTGCGCTACGGCGGGGCGCACGGCATCGGCGGCGGCGACACCCACCACATCGTGGTGCGCAACTGCGACTTCTCCTTCATCGGCGGCGGGGATCAGATGGGGGGCGACGGCGAGCTGCGCTACGGCAACGGGGTCGAGTTCTGGAACAACGCCCACGACACCCTGGTCGAAGGCTGCCGGCTCTGGGAGATCTACGACGCCGCCCTCACCACCCAGGGGATCGGGGAAAGCAC